>JAHJLU010000700.1 GCA_018821745.1 Myxococcota bacterium
ATGACGATGGCGACCACGCTACGGACTGCGAGGACGCTGACTGTCTGAGCTTCCTCGGCTGCTCAACCCAGGGCAGGGAGGTCTGCAACAACGGCATCGACGACGATCACGACGGACTCACTGACTGTTACGATGACGACTGCTACTCCTACGCAAAATGCAACGGCACCAGCGCCACCGATTCTGACGACGGCTGCGGATGCCGTTCTGCGGGTTCACACACCTCCACCTCCTTCTCCCTGCTCCTGTTTGTCGCAATGCTTGCTTTTGTCTATCGCAGAAAAATGGCCTGATCCCCTTTTCAACTATTGATAGCAACGACACGATAGGGTAAGAGATGACGCGCCCCGGGGCCACACCACAGGCTATGCTTTGCATTTAACAGCGATAGTCAACGGGCTGTTTACCATGTGGAGACCTGATACCATGATAACCATCATTCAGCGAGTGTTGAAGGCTGAGGTGACAGTCGAGGGAAAAACGGTGGGAAGCATTGGTCATGGCCTGCTGGCCCTGGTCGGTATGGACCGCGAAGACGCCATGGAAGATGTCCTCTTTACCGCCAGAAAACTCACAGAACTGAGAATTTTCACGGATGAATCGGGCAAATTCAACCACTCTGTCCTCGATGTTGGCGGAGCCCTGCTGCTGGTCTCCCAGTTCACCCTGCTGGGCGACACCAGAAAAGGGAGAAGGCCATCCTTCTCCCAGGCTGCACAGCCCGAGACCGCCAGGGTCCATTTTGATGAACTGGTGAGCCTCGTCTCCCGGGAACTGCCCGTAGCCACGGGCATCTTTGGTGCCCACATGGAAGTGGCGCTGATCAACGACGGACCGGTCACCATGATCCTCGACTCCACCCTCACGCGAAGAGGCAATCCGCGACGGTCCTAGGAGCCCTGCATGACAACGACCCACGGGACCGAGATCCCCGATGTAAAAACCCTTCAAACTCTGGTGGCCGAGCATCCCGAGTTTATCATTGACCTCGCGGCAGATCCCCCCGACTGGGACCAAATCCCCATGGAACACCGGGAGCTGCTCAGGCAGGGAGGGCAACACCTCTTGGGAAAGGAGCACCTGCTCAGGTCCCTATTGGATAAAATCCTGCTGTTCGATGACCCTGGCCCCTCACTGGAGTGGCTGAAAAATACTGGGATCATGGAACATCTTCTCCCCGAACTCTTTGCGACGGTTAATCTTTCCGATGAATCGGAGCGCAGACACAAGCACGTATGGGATCACACCAAGCAGGTGGTGGCCCAATCTCCACCGGACTTGATCGTGCGATACGCCGCCCTCTTCCATGATATCGGCAAGGTGAAAACCCGGGAGTTCAACGAGACGGGGAAGGTGACCTTCTATGGCCACGATATTGTGGGCGCGGGAATGTTTCGGGCTATCGCCAGACGTCTGGGGCTGGAAAAAGATAAAGCGAAAATACTCTATGCCCTCATCAAATACCATCTGCGTCCGGGACAATACGAAGCGAGCTGGACAGACAGCGCCGTACGGCGCATGGGAAAAGAGGTTGGAGAAGATCTGTGGGAGCGGCTCCTTGACCTGGGTCGGGCTGATATCACCTCGAAACGCCCGGGAAAACGGGAGGCCGCCATCAGACATATAGACGAGCTCCAGCAGCGGCTCTTCGCTATCAGGGAAGAAGACTCCAGAGTCCCGCCGCTGCCCAAGGGGCTCGGAAACCTCATTATGGAGAAGGCGGGAATTCCGCCGGGACCTCGACTGGGTGCGATTATTCGTTGGCTTGAAGCACAAGTGGAGGCCGGTGCAATTCTTCCCCACCAGCCAGGGGAGTACTATGTCTCCCTCCTCCATACATACCCTCTGGGGAAAGAACCTTCCTGATGATTCAGACTCTGGAACTGGGCTCCCTCGCTTTCTCTCCCGCAGTCTTTCTGGCGCCTATGGCGGCTATCACAACGCCACCGGCCCGAATAATCGCTGAATCTTACGGGGCCACGCTCACCTTTACCGAAATGATCTCCGCGGCGGCACTGTTTCGGGGTGTGGAAGCCGCCCGGGAGCTGCTGGTCCACTCTTCCCCCGAAAAACCCTTCGCTGTCCAAATCTTCGGGGTTGACCCCCATGAGATGGAATATGCAGCCCATGCTTCATTGAGAGCCGGTGCACAGCTTCTGGACATTAACATGGGATGCCCCATGAAAGATATTATCCGCCACGGCGCCGGTGCAGCCCTCATGAAAAATCCCGCTCTCGCTGCCAAATTGGTGGCCGCAGCACGCCGGGGCGTTGAAGAGCGCATCCCGGTCACCGTGAAAATCCGTGCGGGATGGGACTCGGACTCCCTCAATTGTGTTCCCTTCGCCCTGGCCATGGAAGACTCCGGAGCAGCCATGGTGACTGTTCACGGGCGCACCAGGAGCCAGCTCTACCGTGGACGCTCCAACCCCGATCACATTACCGGCGTGGTTCAACGGCTCGTAGTCCCTGTTATCGCCAACGGAGATATCACCAGCGGCGAAGGGGCCCTGGCCCTTCTGGAGCAGACCGGGGCAGCGGGCGTCATGATTGCCCGGGGATCATTTGGAAACCCATGGATTTTCAGGGACATCAGGGCAGCATTTGCCGGTGGCACCGTACCCCCTGCGCCAACACCCTCCGAGCGGATTACGGTTATGCGGCAGCATATTGACCTGGTTCTCGGTTTTGATGATACACCTCTGAAACAGCTCACAGAGATAAAGAAGCAGGTCGCCTGGTACTCAAGCTCCATGAAGGATTCCAGCGCCTTTCGGAATCAGTTGTTTCGATTGCCCGATGTGAAGGCCGTGATGATGCTCATTGATGATCTGGAGCAGGCAGTTGTTGAATAATGGTAGTACTGAAAAACAGGGGGGATACTTTTCCGTGAATTATTCGCAGAGCAGAAAATCCGCGAGGGGGATCTCTCCCGCCACAGCCCTGAGTGCCTTCGCATATTCCCCTGGGGCTTTATCCCGAACATGAAACAAGTTCACCGCGATGCCCAGGATGTGCGGGCTTCCCAGGAGACCCAGTTTATCCTGATGCCGGGAGAAGAATCCTTCAGAGACAAATAAATGCATGGGGGATGGGACAACCACCATCTGCGGTTCCCGTTCAAAGATTGCCCCGAGAAGTTCCTCTGTGGCCGCCCCGCGAAATAACACAGTGAGGCCGCGGATCTCCTCTTCACCGGAAAACGATGCCCCAAGATCAAACTGAATGTTGCTCTCCACCGGGAGTCCCATGGCATTCAATCGCTGCGATAAAAACGAAGCCGCCTTTGCGGGAGTACCAAAAGAATGTGCACCAATAACCAGCACCACTCCTGCCTCACAGCGTCCGAGAGCAGCCCAGCGATCCAGCGATCCATCGACCAGCAGGGGCCTTTGGGGAGCGAGGTGTTCGAGGCTGTGTATTATCCGCCACACTCCCGCCGCGTCCCGGGGGCCGTGCATCTCGACACAGCCGCTCTCGTGGGCCCGAAATATCCCGAGTCGATCCATCCCTCCCGCGGCAGTCTCCGCTGTCCACCGGATAACCGCCGGCCGCATCCCCGAAAGGCCCCTGGAGGAGGTCACAAAGAGTTCCCCCGCCTCCACCCGCACGCGGGGTTTTTCATTGCCGAAAATTGCGTCGGTGGATTCACCGTCACGCCCCGTGGTGAACAGGGAGCACAGACGCCCCTCACCCCTGAGGGCCTCAACAAGGGCCATCATCGCCGTTGTTTTTCCACTGTTTTTATGGGATCCGGCGAAAAACACCGGTTTTTCAATGGACCCTACGGCCTTGAGGATGTCTTGAACGCTCAAAATACCTCCGATTCGGGGTGACTTCCCCAGGGTCACTATAGGCAAAAAACACCCAAAAGCACAGGGGGCACAAAAACATTCGAATTTTCCAGCGCAGCCGCAAAAACATCCTCCCCCACCGTAAAGAGGAAAAGCGTTTACAATCGGTTTACTATCCCTTCATAACAGGGTACATTGAGTGTATGAAGTGGGTTGTTATCATTTTTCTAACGGTCTCGGGACTCTTTGGCTGCACCCAGAAGGTGAAGTGTCCCGTGGTGAAAGAGGGGCGAATTGTCCGTGATATCCTCAACGACTCACCGGACTATCGACTCAATATCTTTGTCACCCCGACCCTTCTGATTATCAATGGCGCCAATGTGGGCAAGATCAAGGGCGGTCGTCTCAGCGACCAGTCTGAGGACGAAGTCTACACCCCCCTCCTTGAGGCTATCTACTCCGAATTCAAAAACAAGGGCGATGATCCCTATCGGGAGATCCTTATCCATGCCCATGAGAAACAGCCGCGGGCCCTCTTGCGGCTGCTTCAGCATACGGCTCTCTCCACCCACCTGGCCCCCGTCATCCTGGTACCTGTTGATTTCGGCGTCACTACCTGTAGTTATGTAAAACCGGGGCAAACCAAAGCCCGTCAGGTCACAAGCCTGAAAAACAATATCCTTATTCGCCAGGAGCGGGGACAAATCCTTGTGGATGGCCAGACTATCGTCACCCTTGAGGAGGGCAAGCTGTCCAAAACCATGCTCGGGGAAAACGGCATCGTTATTACGGCGCTGCTTAAAGTGCTCCGAACCAAACTGGCTAAACTGCCCAAAACCGTCACTCCCGTGCTGCACATCACCTTTGATGCTGATCTCGGGGTTACCCGCTATATCCTTATCACCGCCGGGAAGGCCGGAATTTTCAAAGTTAAAACAGTGAGGGTGCTTCCCCAATGAGGCACGGACTGCTCACCCTGGTTATTGGAGTCCTGGTCACCCTGACATCTGCCGTCGGCTGCAAAAGCTATG
The DNA here is from genome assembly GCA_018821745.1 of Myxococcota bacterium. Classification (GTDB taxonomy): domain Bacteria; phylum Myxococcota_A; class Polyangia; order HGW-17; family HGW-17; genus SZUA-580. The sequence goes on from JAHJLU010000700.1 coordinate 4,826, forward strand.
AGGGGGGTGCCGTTGAGATCGCCTGGGTCATCCGGGGTTCTGACCAGCACGCCTACGACTGCGACTCCGCAGCCCTTGGAGACAGGCGCATCAGCAAGATACGGCTTATCATCATGGGAGCTTCAGGCGCCTACGAGGGCCAGGACATCTGTCTCTCGGGACAGGTGAGTGACTGCGTCTTCGACTGTGACTCCTCCTTCGGTTCTTCTACCCACCGGGGAATCACATCCTTTACCATCCCGTCCGGAGACTGGTATATCGGCATTGTCCCCCTGGACCGCGATGGCAACGCCCTCCTCGCCAGTGAGGCACAAACGCCGGAGCCAATCCTCCAAAACATCCAGACCGGTGACCTCACCTTCCTGGGGGTCTGGCAGATTGTGGTCAATATCCAGGAATAGCTTTTTTTTCGCAACCGGCAGCGCTTGTGAACGATAACCCGGACAGAGGTGATACATGAAGATTTCTCTGTCCGCCACACCACTGGAGACCCCCCATTCAATCATTCCCCACAAGACCCCTGTCACGACGACACCGCCAGCGATAAACCCAAAGGTGGCTCCCTCTTTTGGCCCGCTGATGTTCAAGTCCTTCGGAGAGAATCTGCTCAGGCAGGAAGCCGAGCTGTCCACCTGGCAGTCGAAACTGCAAGGGGGCTACACTCCCTCCGCCAGAGAGATTTTGCGGGTACAGTCCCTGATTTTTTCCGTTTCCCAGCGGGTCGAGCTGGTTTCCAAACTGGTATCGGCGCTGCAAAGCACCCTCAACACGCTCAAGCAGACACCGATGTAGTGACCACCCTGAAGGGATTGGTATTGCTATTTTCACAGGGCATCATATACTGCTGGGCCAGTATCCCGCTTTGGGCACACAGCTTTACGGCGGGAAGGAGAAACCCATGCATGCTTTCCCCTTGTTCAACACAGGCGCCAGCTCACTGAATATCATCGATATGATCCTCAACTCCCGTGGGATGGTCCTCATCGATCTGCTGGTCCTCATCGCCTTCTCATTCATCACCTGGTATATTATTGTTTTCAAGTCGATCCGCTTCATCAAATCCGGAAAATCCAACACACTCTTCCTGGAAATGTTTTGGGGAGGCTCCAGCCTTGATCAGATTTACAAAAAATCGGGAGAGCTGGCAGATGGTACCATCTCCAAGGTTTATATTGCGGGGTACAAGGAGCTGGCCAAACTGGAATCCGGCAATCAGCCCAGTGAAGACAAGGGGCATAAACTCCAGAACCTGGAACGTTCTCTGAAAAAGGCGGCCATGGGTGAGATCATGGAGATGGAATCCAAGATGCCCGTGCTTGCAACCATCGCGGCAACAGCACCCTTCCTTGGCCTCTTTGGGACCGTATGGGGCATCATGGTATCCTTCAGCGCCATCGGCCTCAAGGGCAACACTTCTCTGGCCACTGTAGCCCCTGGTATCGTCGACGCGCTGGTGACTACCGCCCTTGGTCTCATCGCCGCCATCCCTGCCACTATCGCCTATAACTATTTTCAGCGAAAAATCCGGCTCCAGATCGCTGACATGGAAACCTTCGCAAACGATTTTCTGAACATAGCCCAGAGAAAGTTTCTCTCCTGAGCCGAGGTCTGCATGGAATTACAGCATAACCA
>JAHJLU010000701.1 GCA_018821745.1 Myxococcota bacterium
CCATTCCCGTGTCCTGCAGCTCACCGCAGTTCCCGTAGTGCTGATAGATGATGCGCTGGGGGTAGGGGGAGCGGACCACGGAGCACGAGGGACAGTCGCCATCGGGGCCACGATATTCTGCTGGAATCTCGCTCACGTTGAGCTCCAGAGTCTGGGAGACCAGATACCCCAGACGGTCGAGGACCATGTCCTGGTCCGAGAAAAAACGTTGTCCGCTGAGATTGGCATGGGCGGCGCCATCCCAGACATAGTTTCCCGGGGCAGAGGCGCCAAGGGTGATGACCTGGCGGAAGGTGGGATATCCCCGTGGCGTGCCCGTGAGAAGGTTGCCTTGATTCACACGGGTGAACCCCAGGGGAAGCGTGGTCTGGGACCAGTCATCGGCCTCGTGACCCGAGTCCATCGCACCCAGGAACAACAGCACTTTGCTGGCGTAGGTGTCGAGCCAGGCCTCAAAAATATCGGCCTGGGCCTCCAGCGCCAGGTACAGCGAGAGGGGCTGATCACCGGCGATGATGATCTTTTTGAAACCCGCAAGATCCGCTTCTCCGGAGAGGGCCGTGATGCCCGTACTGTCGAGGACCGTGAAATCAAAGCCCTCGGCCTGGAGATATTCCTCCACCACGTTGTCCATGAAGGGATTGCGCTCCTTCAGGAGCAGGACAGGTTCTCCCAGATAAGGGGCGAGGACGCTGCCGTGGCCGAAACCCGCGCTCACCAAGTTCTCCATAAGGGGCCCCGAAGAATTTTCCACGGGGAGGGTGGTGGCGTAGACCATGCCCCGCCCCCGGGCATAATGGAGCATGAGCGGTTCTCCCCCGGGCCCCGCCACCTCTATGACAGCGTCGGCGCCGGGAATCTCCAGGCCGCCGTCGGCTGTGTAATCGGAGAGATTGTCCACGGCTGAGGGAGCCTTGAGGGTGGAGGGAAAGGTGTAGTCGGGGTCGGGGTCTTCGGCCCAGACCATGGTGCGCCAGAAGACGCCGCGCTCATCACGGGGGGAGGGGTTGCCCGTGCGAGGGTCTATGTAGAGCGCAGAGTCGTCGGCCAGGCGGGGGTGGACAACGTACCAGTAGTACATGTCCCGGGGGACCTCCCACTCACCGTCGGCCATGGTGAGAAGTACTGTGGTGTATGCCTGGTCCGTCCCCTCGAGGCGCTCCACGAGGGAGGCGAAGTGGATGAATTCCCCGGCGGCGTAGATGCCACGCACGTTTTCCATGAGCAGCTCGGGGTCGAAGGAAGTGTGAAAGGTCGGATTATCATAGAGCAGATCTTCCATGGGGAGATGGGCGATACTGAAGGCCACCTCGTCCACGTATCGGGGATCTTCCGCGTAGGCCAGGGTGATGAGCTCTGAAATCGCTGCCTGGTTGACCAGATCCAGGCGACTGAGCGTATCGAAGAGCGCCGGTCTGATCCAGGAGGGCGCCAGGGCCAGCGCCTCCCGGGCCTGGGTGGTGAGGCTGCGCCCGTGGCCATACTCCACGTCGACCTGAACCTCCTGGGCGTAGGGCAAAAGGCGAAGAACCAGAGTCTCCGAGGGGTTCAGGGAGGCCAGGGGCTCATCGAACTGCTGGGCCTGTGTACAAAGGGGGACCAGGGAGAGGACTAGAGCGATAATCAATGGTTTCATGACGCGACCTCCAGTGTCTGCAGAGCCTTCACAGCCCGATCATCTGGAGAACTATAGCCTAACTGGGATAAAGTGACCACCGTTCACGATCATGTAATTGATTTTATATGGTAAGTGTGTCATTGTGAGGACGCAATGGACAATCACCGCATGGCCACATTTCTTCAAATTTTCTTCATGGCAGCAGCCCTGATTTTTCCGGCTGTCTCCCTGGCCGCGCCTCCTCGCCACGGTGCCCATGCCGGGGCAAAGGTGGAGATCGCAAAGAACCTCTACCGTGCGGGGAAGGGGTTTTACAAGAGCAGGAGCTATACAGAGGCGCTGGCCAGTTTCCAGAAGGCCTACGCCCTCAGCGCCAAACCGGAGCTTCTCTTCAATATCGCCCTGTGTTACGAGCACCTGGGAAAGGCCCAGATGGCTATCAGCCAGTTGGTTCAATATCTCAGGCATTTCCCCCGTGAGAAGCAAAAAGTCATCGCCCGGATTAAAAACCTGAAGAGCATGATCCGCAATACCTATCTGGTCATTCAGGGCGGTATTCTCGGCGCGAGAGTGGTGGTGAACAATACACCGCGGGGCACCCTGCCCCTTGGCGCTCCCCTGCAGGTAGCCCCCAATGTCCCGCTGCGTGTTGAGGTCATTGCCCGGGGGATGAATTACAAAAAAGATCTCACGATCCTGGCGGGGGAGACCGCCACGGTCACGGTCACCATGGTCAACACTTCCAGGGGAATCGAGCGGCGCCTTATCGTGCTCAAGCGGCGTGCTACAGTGTCCCGTGGCACCGTCGCAGAGGGTCGTCGTCGACTTGTTCCGAGGATACTCTGGGGAGTGGGCGCCCTGTTTCTTGTGGGTGGCGCCACCTCCGGCGTGATGGCCCTTGATCGTGTCGCAAAAGCCGATGATGCCCTTGGCGCTGGGGACACCAGCCTCTCTTCCTCCTATGAGACCCAGGCACGCCGTTACGGCTATGTGGCCGACGGGGCCTTCTTTCTCTCCCTCGCTTCGGTGGTGGCGGGGACCATCCTCTACTATCTCGACGAGTGACGCGCTCAGGTTCCTGGTGCGTGAGTTCCCTGACCCGGTTTCCTCGACTGCCCCTTGTTATTTCGTCACTGAGTGGCTTGTAATACATTGATTAAACTGGTGGAATTAACATGGAGACAGTTGTACTGGAATGCCTCCTGGAGGGGTTGGGGACCCCCTGGCGGGCCCTCCCCAGAGGCCCCCTGATTATCAATAAAGGGGATATGCCCCGGGCATTACCTGTGGCTTCCCTGTGCCTCCTGCGGGCATTTTGGTGAAAAAAATGGGTCAGAAAAGGGAATCCGGGGAGGAAAAATAGAGCCGGACGGGAGAATCAGTTCAGGGCGCTGGCGGTGAACCGGATCAGTTGATCTTTTCCATTTTCTTCTTCAGGTTCTCATTCTCCTTTTCGAGTTTCTTGATTTTCTTCCCTGCGGCCTTGGCTTTTTTGGGATCGGTCTCTTTTTTCAACTTTTTGAGAGCCTTCTTGTTTTTGCGGATCTGTTTCATGATGGTGAGTTTCTTCACCGTCTTGCCGATCTCTTTTTTCAGGGCCTTGTCTTTATTGGCGCCCAGCTGTTTGACCTTGGCGATGGCCTTGAAGCGGTGGCACTTGAGCACCAGCTCCATATACCGGTATCCGAAGGTGGTGAAGTAGAAGTCCTTGGCCTGCTCCTTGGTGAATTTCGCAGGGATGAGTGTATCGGACCATTTGCAGATAGCCTTCTTCTCGGATTTTTTCAGTTTCTTGCCCAACAGCTCCTTGGCGGCCTTGGCCGTTGAGGTGAGGAGGGGGATGTTGTCCATCTGAGTGCTGTATTTTTTAATTTTTTCAAACACTTCAAAGCCGGCATATTTGACCATGTTCTCGATGGTATAGATCACGAGGCTCTTGTTGCGTTTCAGGTTGGCCTCGGCGGTGTTGAAGACCTCGTCGAGGAGCCCGTAGGCGGGGGCAAGCTCCGCCACGTCCTGGATGATAAAGCCCATGTCGCTGTCGTTTTTCATCTTTGGGACAGCCTTGAGCATCTTGAGGATGTATTTTTTCGGCAGATCTTTGGGTTTTGCAGTAATCCATTCGTGCCGATATACGTAGCCGTTGATGGTTGCGGATACGGCGAATGCTGCTGTCTTCTCGTCCTTGTCCAGGAGGAGGTTGATGGCGGTCACATAGGCCTCAAGCCTTTCTTCACGGGGCATCTTGACCTTGTTCATCCAGATGTCGGTGACGTATTGCTTGAGCTCTTTGAGTTCCTTGCACTTGGGCATGAAGGCGCTCTCGCATTTTTTGCCGGCGATGGTGATCAGATCGTACATTTTTTTGTGTTTTTTGAAGACTTTGTCCGAGGTGGGGGGCTTTTTCACCTCTTTGGGGGTCCCCATATCGGTTTTCCCGACTTTTTTGTCGGTCTTTGGGGCTTTATCCTTGGGGCTGTCGCTGTCGGATTCCCCTTTTTTCTTGCAGCCAACAGTAATAACAGAGAGCACAACAAGCATCATGAGCAGGGTTCGCATGGTTACCTCCTTGCGATGGTATTTTTCACTCTGCCTCCCGGATCGAAGTGATCGAGTCGCGCAGGGTAAAGAAATGCCTGAATAATTTCCACTGAAACAATGGGTGCATGCTACTCCCTCGCGATCCCGTGCGCAAGTGGAAAGTGATGTTGTCGCCTGACCGCCGGGGTCGAGAGTGTCGGATCGGCATACGTGACCGTAATGATCGAAGGTCCTGACCGCTTCATCATGGAGCTTCTTGCTTTGGGATCGGGCATTTGGTATAGTCTGCAAATTACAACAGGCGAGGCGAACCCATGAAAACAACGCTGGTCTCAACACTTCTCATTTTCGGGCAACTGATCGGCTTGGGGGCCTGTACCTCCCGGTCTTCCACCACAGAGTCCTGTGGAGATAACGTTATGGATCCGGGAGAAGAGTGCGACGGGGTTGAGTTCGGGGGAAAAAGCTGCGCCTATCTGGGCTACTATGGTGGAACCCTTGCCTGCAATGATGACTGTACCCTCAATATCGGCCCCTGTGAGGCACAGGGACAATGTGGAGACGACGTTCTGCAAGATGGGGAAGACTGTGAAGGGAGCGTGGGAAACGCTACCTGTATAAGTCTGGGGCTCAACTTTACCGGTGGCACCCTCTCCTGTGGCGACAATTGTCGTTACGACACCTCCCAGTGTACGGGCATCGGCTTCTGCGGCGACTCAAACTGGCAGTCAAGTCTCGGTGAAAGCTGTGACGGGACCGACGTCGCCGGGCTCTCCTGCAGTGACTTTGACCTGCGGGGGCCGGGGCTTGCGTGCCTCCCCGACTGCAGTGACTTTGATCTCTCCGTGTGTGAGTCCAACGGCGAGTGTGGTGACGGAGTTATTCAGGATTCTGTCGCCGAGGTGTGTGACGGGACAAACCTCGGTGGCAATGAGTGCGCTGATCTGGGGTTTTACGGAAGCGGTCTCGCCTGCGGTGCTGGCTGCATGGACTTTGATGTCTCCGCCTGCGAGAGTAATGGCATGTGCGGTGACAGTGTTGTCCAGAGCGGGTACGGTGAACTCTGTGATGGTGGAAATCTCAACGGGGCCACCTGCATCACTCTGGGCCACTACGGCCCGGGCAGTGTTGTGTGTGACTCGAGTTGCCAACTGGATGACAGCGCGTGTGATCGTTGTGGCGATGGTGTCATACAGGGCTCCAGGGGGGAGGAGTGTGAGGGGACCGATATTGGAACAGCGGCCTGTGCTGACAGGTACCTGACTCAGGGGACCGTTGCCTGCCTCGATTGTGAGTTTGACTATGCCGGGTGCTGGGGGTTTGCCTTCGATTCCCTCAGTGTTGGTCGTCTTCACGGGTGCGCGCTGAATGGCGACGGGTTTGCACTCTGCTGGGGTGATGACTCCTCGGGACAAATGGGGAACAGCACATTTAGCGCTTCTGCCACGCCGGTGTATGTCCTCAATTTCAGCCACGCTGTTTTCTCCACGGCCTCCTTCTCGGCGGTGCGGTCCGGGGGGAAGCACACCTGCGGCATGACGACCACGGGGACGGCATACTGCTGGGGAGATATGACCTATGGGCAGCTGGGAAACGGCATCATTATGGTCACTTACTCCACGTCGCCGGAACCTGTCGCCATGCCGGGCTCCGTGCAGTTCGCCAACCTGGATTCGGGTCTGTATCACTCCTGCGCGGTGGACACCGGCGGCAGCGCATGGTGCTGGGGCAGTAACAGCGTGGGGCAACTGGGCGCGGGGGTTGCGACACTGAAGTTGAGCGTGCCTACGGCGGTAGTGATGCCTCCGGGGGTCACTTTCGCTACTCTGGCCGCCGGCGGGGCACACACCTGTGCTCTGGAACCTTCGGGCAGCGCCTGGTGCTGGGGTGACAATACCATGGGGTGCCTGGGTGACGGGACGCTCGTGTCACAACTGGCTCCCGCTGCGACCATCATGCCCCCCTCCGTTGTTTTTACGCAGATTTCTGCGGGGAGCAGCCACACCTGCGCCCTGGATGCGGCGGGCAACGCCTGGTGCTGGGGCAACAAC
>JAHJLU010000702.1 GCA_018821745.1 Myxococcota bacterium
AGGATTGTGTAACTCTGAGTGTGTATTCCCTGGTAACAGGATTGTATTCATCGGAAATTTCAAGGACAGGGGTCCCGGCCTGCGAATACCATCTCATGAAGTGAGTGAAATCAAAACCCGATGCGTCTGCCATTGCCCTGACAAAATCCTCTATAATGACAGCCTCTCCATCATGGCGTTCAAAATAAATGTCCATTCCCTCGCGGAACCGCTCCGGGCCGATGAGGGTTCGCTCCATTCGGATGAGCTCTGCCCCCTTCTGATAAATCGTGACCGTATAAAAATTATTCATCTCCAGATAGGAGTCAGGCCTGACGGCGTGTGCCCTGGGGCCATTGTCCTGAAGAAACTGGACAGTCCTGATGAAGCGGGCGTCTTCAATGCGTTTGACGCTTCGTGACAAAAGGTCAGAACTGAACTCCTGATCACGGAAAACAGTCAGACCTTCCTTGAGCGAGAGATGAAACCAGTCTCTGAGGGTCACTCTGTTTCCGGTCCAGTTATGGAAATATTCGTGGGCGATGACCCCGAGCACCCCATCGTAATCATCGTCTGTTGCTGTCTCCTTGCTGGCGAGGACATATTTCGAATTAAAGATGTTGAGGCCCTTATTCTCCATGGCCCCGTGGTTAAAGCTGTCTACGGCAACAATCATGTAACGGTCCAGGTCATATTCCCGCCCGAATTTATCCTCGTCCCACTTCATGGCTTCTTTGAGCGAATAGAGAGCGAAATGGGCCTTATCCACATCCTTCTCCTCCACATACACCTCTAGGGAGACGCTGCGGCCTGACATGGTGGCAAAGCTGTCGGTGGCACGTGAGAGTTGACCTGCAACCAGGGCAAACAGATATGAGGGTTTGGGGTGCGGGTCTTCCCACTGAACCCAGTGGTTGTCCCCCTCCACTCCACTGGCGGTGAGATTTCCATTGGATAAAAGGACAGGATATGTGCCGGAGTCAGCCTCAATTCGCACCCGGAACGTGGAGAGTATGTCGGGGCGGTCCGGGAACCAGGTAATTTTCCGGAACCCCTCCGGTTCACACTGGGTGCAGAGAATAGCTCCGGAGCGGTAGAGTCCCTCGAGAGAGCTGTTCGTGTCAGGGTCGATAAGGACCTCTATCTCCACCGTAAATTGTGGTCCAGGGGAGGGAATCTCAAGAGAATCATCACCGAGCGTATAACCGCTCTCGGGAAGACGTTCCCCATTGACAGCGACGGCCTTGGTTTTTAGATTTTTTCCGTTGAGAAACAATGACTGACCGCTGTTTTTCAGATTTTCTGTGACAGAGAGCAGACTCCTGACCGTTGTCCCTTGAGGCTCAATAAAAAAACTCAATTCGCACTTTTCGATAAAGTGGGAAGGGACCCGGTAATCAGAGAGGTACTTTTTTTCACTTTTTTTCATTTGCTTATCACCTACCCTGCCCCCATCCGCTCCAGGAGCGCATCGGAAACATGGGAACTGATTTCATTCAGTTTGAAGGGTTTTCGGATGACCCGGAAAACACGCTTCTTGTCAAATTCCCCTTTGTCATCGGTCATGACCTTGCCCGTCATAACGATGACAACAGGGGTGTTTCCCCCGGTCATGGCATAGAGCCGGTCCATGAATACCGTGCCCGTCATTTTGGGCATCTGCAGGTCCACTATGACGACATCCACTTTCCGTTGACTAATGATGTCAAGCCCCTCCTGGCCATCACCCGTGGTGATGACCGTGTGACCGAGGGTCTTCATGAATGTGTCGAGCAGCTGCCTCAGGTCGGGCTCATCATCAAGGATGAGGATAGTCGCTTCATTGCCCGCAGCAATTCCCATCATGGCAGGGGCAGAGTCTCGCTTGGTCCGAACGGCTATTATTGGCAGCCTCACCGTAAAGGAGGTCCCCTCGTCCACCTTTGAGGTCACGTCAATTGCCCCCTTGTGATTGGATACTATGGTATGACTGATGCTGAGCCCCAGCCCTGTCCCCTTTACCGATGACTGGGCATCGGTTCCCCTCGAATGCTCGCCCTTTGTGGAGAAGAACGGAGAAAATATCTGGGTGAGGTGCTCCGGGGGAATACCGCACCCGCGATCAGTAATTCGCACAAAAACCCAGCTGCCCTCCACACCCGTTTCAATGATAATCGTCTTGTCGACACTCTCAATCATGGAGTGATGGGCATTGATGAGCATGTTCAGAATTACCTGCCCGATCTGGGTGCTGTCCATCATCGTGTTGGGGACGTCCTTGAGTTCGCGTACTATTTTTATGCCTTTTGAGGCCACCTCGTGGTCCAGCATAATGAGTGTCTCTGAAACAACTTCCGTGAGATTACCCGATCCGATGCTGCCGGTTTTTCCCCCACTGAAGGTCAGCAGGTTGGAGGTAATGCTCTTGGCACGCAGCGCCGATCGGCGGATGGTTTTAAAATAGTTCTTCACATCATCAGGCAGATCCTTTCGGAACATTCCCAGCTCGGAGTACCCGAGCACTGCAAGATTGATGTTATTGAATTCATGAGCCACGCCACCCGCCAGGGTACCCACGGCGGCCATTCGCTCAGCCCGAATCAACTGCTCCTCGAGTGATTTTCTCTCTGTGATATCCCGCAGAATCCCTTCAAACCCGATATCTTCCCCCGGCGCACTGAAATA
>JAHJLU010000703.1 GCA_018821745.1 Myxococcota bacterium
AACAAAAGAACAGTGGACAACAAATAGAGTTTTTTCATCAGGGAATACTCCTTCGAACACCAGTTGGTACGGGGTCATCCAGATGGACACCCGTAGAATACAAAACAAATCAAATTCTTGATCCTTTTGATCTGCACCGGAAGACTACCTTATCCATTGTCACCCGGTCAACAGGAAAGCTGAAGAGGAGGCATAAAAAAAAGATCTCCCAAAGCGCCTCTATCTCGACTACTATATCCTTGATAGCGGTCGCTCAGGGTGACCTGCCACGGTTCTCTCCATAGAGCCTCCCTGTTCGACATAATATCGAAAGGATAATATATGTCCGGACTACTCATTTTCTGGTTTCTGTTCAGTTCACCGACCTCTCCGTCCGTTACGGCGAAATCGCTTCTCAAGAAATGTAAAAACGATTTCACTGCGACCTATCTGCTGGATGGAATGGGCAAGAATATTTCATCCTGCCTCAGGGCAAAGTCTTTTTTCACTCAACACAAAGTCTTGAAAGCCATGGCGTTGCTGCGTACCGGGCGATTCAAGCAGGGCCTGGCTGTTATTTCCTCCGTGCTAAAATCACCAAAGGCAAGTCCTCTGCTGCGAGTTACAGCAGCCCAGCTATACTGGCATCTCGGAGAAAAGGATAAATTCGGCGGCCTGCTCGACCGGGTGATTGATGACTACAAACGGGGATACATCGGGAAACAACCATGGGACATCACCGCCGCCGGGATTGCGGCCACACTCAAAAGAGACTGGGAGACAGCCGAGACTATCTTTGTGAAAATCGACAAGCACTACGGCAGCTTTGTCCCGGGACTCATCGCCGCAGGCGAATATGACCGCCTCATTGAATTCCATCAGCGCTCCAAGCGGCTCCTGAAAAGAGCAGTAGCACTCGCCCCCCATTTTCCCGACGCCCTCACCGCCTACGGCCGGGTTTTGTTTGAAAACCCCTATGGCGAAAAGACTGGAAAAGCAGGGGAACTGGCTCTCGAGGCCCTCGCCATCAACAAGAATTGGCATGAAGCGAACCTGCTCCTCGCAATGATTGCCCTCTATGATCTCGGATACGCCGAGGTCCAAAAAAACCTGAAGGCGGTGGATCGCCGCTTTACCGACCATCCTCTGGCAATGACTCTTCGCGCAGGAGTCGCCTTGCTCCGTGACAAGGGCGCGGAGTTCGGCCGCATTGAAAAAGCAATCCTTGCCAAATATCCCTTGTATTTCAGCCATTATTATCAACTGGGGAGGATCCTGAATCGACACCATCGGTATCGCCTTGCCGGAAGAGAATTCAAGAAGGGGTTGAAGATTGCTCCGGACAACGTGCCACTCCTTGCGTGGCTGGGGCTCTCCCTTCTGCGAATCGGTGATGAGGGGAAAGGATACTACTACATTAAAAAAGCGGCAGAGCTAAACGAGGATCATGTCATGGCCTACAACGTCATGACGCTGTATCAGGACATCATTTTTCCCAAATACCTTACTGTGAGGCAGGGGCCATTTCTATACCGGGTCCCGAAGTCTGAATGGCCTGTGATGAAAATTCTCGTGCCCCCGGTGCTCGAGGCCGCCTATGAGCGATATAAGAAGCATTACGGATTTACTCCACCGCTCCCCATCAGGATTGAATTTTTCAAAGACAAAAAGGACTTTACTGTACTTATTGCCGGACACCCGGTGGAGAGCGGGATCCTCGGCGTCTGTTTCGGACAGGTCATCAGTTTCCTCTCCCCTTCCTCGGGCCATGCCAACTGGGCCATGGTCATCAGTCATGAGCTTGCCCACACTTTTCATGTGGAGATGACCAAGGGGAAAGTACCCCGATGGTTCACCGAGGGCCTGGCTGAATTCGAAACGGCTAATGCGAACTACTACTGGAAGCGGGAGATGAGCCGCCGCATCCACACCGCCCTTGTCCACAAGATGCTCAAACCTGTCTCCCTGGTGAACCGCTCCTTTTCCCATGCGCGATCATCGCTGGAGATGGTCACCGCCTATATCTATTCCACCTGGTTGATTCGGTTTCTGTACCTCAAAAGTGGGTGGATAGGGATCAAGAAAGCATTGACCGCGTTCAAAAACGGCAGCTCCACTCCCCAGGCGATTCTAACCGCGACGGGCCTTACAGCGAGCGGATTCGACGACGCATTTTTGATCTATCTGAGAAATGCGCTCTATGCGTATCGAGGGCAGTTCTCCCCTGACGCACTGGGATTCTACACCGTGGAAGACCTGAAAAAAATGGTCAAGGAGCGCCGCCCCAGCGCTGACTGCATGATGGCCGCGAAACTTCAACTCAAGTACGGCTCCCAAATGACCCAGGATTTTGCACAAAAATGCAAGAAACACTCTCCGGCGAGTCCCTGGCTGCAATACAGTGAGGTCATCACCAAATTACGAAGCAGGGACTCCGAAGGGGCCATTACATTGCTTCTGGGCATGATCGCGGGGAAAGGGGACGGATTCTTCGCTCGTTCCCTTCTTGCCACTCTATACCAGCGCAAGGGAGAGTCGGACAAGGCGATCAGACAATACCACATCGCCAACCGCATGGATCCCGAAGATCTTTCGGTACTCAGACAAATCGCGGCCTATTATAATACCAAAAAAGACGAGGCGGAGACGCTGTTCTGGTTGAAAAAATATGCGCGGTATGCCGAAAGTGATGCCAGCGCATCGTTAAAAATAGTGGAAATCGCATGGAAGCGAAAAGACTACGCCACTGTCTCCGAGTTCGGCTCTCTTCTGATTCAGACCGACCCCTTCAATGCGGGAGTATATAACTTCCGGACCGCGTATTCCCTCATCAAATCCGGTCACTCCCGTGAAGCGTTAAGCCCCCTGCTCGTGTATCAAACCCTCCACCCTTCCGATCGTCTGGGAAAAACCAGGTTCCTGCTGGCCAAAGCGTTTGTTGGCAACAGGCGTTACAAGCAGGCACGGAAAATTCTCTCCTCCCTGGTATCCCTCTTCCCGGGAATGTCTGAAGCATCGAGCCTCCTCAAAGAAATTGCGGGGAAGTAATTTCCATCATTCCACAAGTGTGGTATCAATGCTTTTGCGCAAAGACCCCGGACCTATCTGGAGATACTATGAAAGCACTCTACTATTTTTCCTGTGGCCTCCTTTTGTTCTCCCTGCTCCAGTGCAAACGCAGAGATAAAAAAGAGAAACCATCGCAGAACACCATGACACTGAACCAGGGGACCACCTCGCTGACCCTGAAAAATCCGCAGTCCTACTGTGAAAAAACATTCTTCTGCTCCTATTCAACACTTGTCAGTGATAACGCAAAGCGGATCCTTCTTCACAAGAAGAAGGCCTTTCTCGCCACCTGCGATGCAGCGCTCGCCCAAATGCCCAAACAACTCTCGGGTATTTACAGCCAGTGTATCAACAAGCCCTGTGGAAAAGAGTTGCGAGAATGCATCGTAAAACTCGGGGGGAAAGAGCTCGATGCGCTGCAAAAGAAAACCGCACCGGCACCGGTTGCTCCTGCAATGTCGGCTGTGCCTGGTGCCATGGGCAAACAGGAGCCCACGGTGAAATCCCCAACACCCAAAATCTCCACCCAAAAAGTCACCGCGCCCGCCATGAACGCAGCGATTCCCTCCACAAAATAGCCAATTTGTCTTACCCCGTGTTCATTTTTTGGAAAAAGTGTAGTAAAACTTCGGTAGCCTGAGAATTAGATTACCATCCCTCAAATGGCAACACTGCCAAAGGAGGCTCCATGGAGCACGCATCGGGAAACACTAAAGTCCTGCCTGACAATGCATACAAGCCGCTTGGACCTGGAGAAGTATTCACACCGTACATCCCCGATAAGGTGAAGGTGAGAGAAATCTCCCCACGGGTCTTTGTTTATGGAATCGGCCTAAACATCCTGTTCACCTTTGCGGCCGCCTACCTGGGACTTCTCACCGGGAACGTCATCGAGGCAGCTATTCCCATCGCAATTTTGGCAGTTTTCATGGGAAAAGTGCTCCACAAGAAAAATCCAAACACCATCGCAGAGAATGTCATGATCCAGTCCATCGGGGCAGGATCCGGGGTGGTTGTAGCCGGCGTTGTCTTTACACTGCCGGCCCTCTACATCAAACAGCTTAACCCCAATATGCTCCACATCATCATCGCCTCTTCCATGGGCGGTTTTCTGGGCATCCTGCTCCTGATTCCCCTTCGCCGGTACTTTGTCAAGGAGATGCACGGGCTGCTCCCCTTCCCCGAAGCAACCGCCACTACAGAAATTCTTGCCTCCGGCGAGGCAAAAGGAAAGGATCGGAGCGGCTTCATCCTCCTCCTGGCCACAGGCATTGGCGCACTCTTTGATTTCCTCGCCGAGTCCGTCCAGTTGTGGAACTCCGGTCTCTCCTCCAAGGTTCTGCTGGGAAAACACGGTGTCTCACTGGCGAAACAGCGTATTGAATCCTCCGTCCACGGGCTGGCCGCTTTCATGGGAATCGGGTACATCGTCGGACTTCGTTATGCAGCCGTCATCGCGGCAGGCTCCCTGCTCTCCTACTGGGTCTTTATCCCCCTCGTCTATTACTTCGGTCAGCACCTTGACATTGTGGTGCCACATGTGCCCATCACCGACCAGCACGGGAACCTGAGCTCCTCGGTGCTTATCAAAAACATGTCCGTCGTCCAGATTTTCAAAGCCTATGTCCAGCCCATCGGGGTTGGGGCGCTCGCCGTGGCCGGCTTCATGGGGATCATTAAAATGTCCCGCATCATCTTCGGATCCTTCTCCCTGGGATTCAAGGCGATCTTCCAAAGCAAAACGAACCAGGTCAAATCCACCCGCACTGACAAGGACATGGATCCTCGATTCGTCCTGATAGCCCAGCTGGCCATCGTTCTCATCCTCGGTATCTTTTATTGGATTCTGGTTGGTTCACTTGGCAGAGCGCTTATCGCCATGGGAGTTACCTTCGTGTTTGCCTTCCTCTTTACCGCTGTCGCAGCCAGGGCCATTGCCATCGTAGGGACCAATCCCGTGTCGGGGATGACGCTCATGACCCTGATTATTGCGGCCCTCATTCTCGTTGCCGCGGGGGTCAAGGGTGACAGCGGAAAATATCTCGCCCTGGTAATCGGATGTGCGGTCTGCACCTCCCTCTCCACTGCCGGCGGATTTATTACGGATCTGAAGATAGGGTACTGGATCGGGGTCACCCCGCGGACCCAGCAGCGCTTCAAATTCCTCGGGATTTTAGTGGCCTCCCTCTCTGTTGGCGTTGCCATGTGGCTTCTGGCCAGCTCATACGGGTTCATCAAGGACGCCTCCCATCCAAATCCCCTCCCATCCCCTCAGGGAAATCTCATGGCCACCATCATCGACGCGATTATGTCTGCCCAGAAGCTCCCCTACATGCTCTATGCCCTCGGCGGCGCAATTGCACTCATTCTCGAGATGGCAAAAGTTCCCGCGCTG
>JAHJLU010000704.1 GCA_018821745.1 Myxococcota bacterium
CCCTCGGATCATGTCAAAATACCCACGAACGGAGAAGGAAATGGAGCCCATAGAGCGCCACAAAGTGGAGAAAAGGAACGGTCCGTACTTGGCCAAAACCGGAAACAGCGCGTTATATTTCCTACCTTTCCTGCTCGCCCAGGAAGCTGCCCACCAGACCATGGAAGAGGCGCAGCTCCACCCTGAAGAGTGCTGCCTCATCCAAGTGGAAACGAGACGAACATCAGAAGCCCAGGCGGCAAGGGACAGGGCGGCCCGAAATCCCCATCCCAGGCATAAACATATTGTCGTTACCCTTGAATCATGCCAGATTACCCTAATTACAGAGAGTAGAATGGACCCCAAAGCACACAACGACACCGAGCAAACGAGCTGCCCGCAAACTGCACCATTCGTGAGCAGTGTTTTGGAACTCCTTACTCTTCCCATTGAGCACACTGCGAATATTCACTGAGGAGAGGCCAACCATGAAGACGGCGATCTTGTACTGCACCTTGGCACTATTGTTTTCGGGGTGCGACGAAAAAAACACGGGGGTCGAGACCTGCGGTGACGGCATCATCGACATTGGTGAGGAGTGTGACGGGGAGGTCATCGGCGGCTACAGCTGTCTCCAGCACGGCTATTATGAAGAGCTCCCCTCATGCACCAGCAACTGCCGCATTGATATCACCCGATGTATCCAGTCGGGGAGCTGCGGCGACGGTGTCCTCCAGGGGGACTACGAGGGCTGTGATGGCGAGAGCCTGGGAGGAGCCACCTGCGGCACCCTCAACCTTGGCTCAGGACAGATCTCCTGCAACCAGTTCTGCGAATTCGACACCTCACAGTGCGAGTTTGGTGGAGTCTGTGGCAATGACACCAAGGATGGTCTCGAGGGGTGTGACGGGGAGGACACAGGGGGCGAAGATTGCGAGAGCCTGGGCTATCACGGTGGTACACTCTTCTGCACCGTTGGATGCAAGCTTGATCTCACGGGGTGTGAGACTGCGGGCAGGTGTGGCAACTCCATCTTGGAAGCAGAGTTCGAGGAGTGTGATGGCGCTGATTTGGGAGGAGTCAACTGCGAGACGGTTGATGAGCACGGCTACTACGGTGGCACATTGACCTGCACGGAGGACTGCACTCTGGATCTCACGTCTTGCGAAGCAGCCGGCTTCTGTGGTGACGGTATTATTCAGGCCGCACACGGTGAAACGTGTGACCAGAGCGTTCTAGGGAACAGCACCTGCCTCTCGTTCGCCTATGGAGGGGGCACGCTCGGTTGCAGCGACAGCTGTGCTCATGACCCCTCGGGCTGCACCGTTGGCCCCTTTGCGACAGTAGCGACCGGCTATGGGTTCACGTGCGTCCTCAACAGCCAGGGCCGTGTCTGGTGCTGGGGCGCAAACGACGCAGGGCAGCTGGGCAACGATGCAAACGACGCCACGCCCCTGAGCATGGCCCCCGTACCCGTCAACTTCGATACTGCCATGACCATCAGCCAGCTCTCCGTTGGGGGAACCTATGCCTGTGCCCTCTCGGGAGGGGAGATTTTTTGCTGGGGCGAGGGAAAAGACGGGCAGCTTGGCAATGGATCAACCATGAACAGCGTTCAGCCTGTACAGGCGATAAACACCGGGGGCAACATCTACACGTTCATCTCCGCCGGGGCGAACCACGCCTGCGCCCTCACGAGCAGCGGCGACGCGTTCTGTTGGGGAAACGGCACCTACGGGCGGCTGGGCGATGGCGCCTCCATGGATCACTCCATCCCCGATGCGGTTATCTCTTTGGGGACCCAGTTCACGCAGATCAGCGCCGGCTTCCGGCACACCTGCGCCGTTGACACTGCCCACAGGGTGTGGTGCTGGGGGCTCAACGACGATCTTCAGTGCGGCGTTGAAGGGACCACCTCGTTTGACACGCCACAGCAGGTGGAATTTGGTCCCACCCCTCCCGCCTTTGTCTCTGTCGGGGCAGGCGGCACGTTCTCTTGCGCGCTCACCGACACGGGCGCGGTGTGGTGCTGGGGGCGCCGCACGGACGGGCGGCTGGGCCTGGGAGATGACTACCTCATAGGGTCCAGTACGCCGGTCTTAACCCTCGAAGATCCCTCACACGTCATCACCGATATCTCGACGGGCATGTCCCACACCTGCACCATAGACACACAGGGACACCTCCTGTGTTGGGGGAAGGGTATCAACGGGCGCCTCGGCGTCGGAGATGACGACGACGTCACGACCCCCACCGTCATCGACGCAACCCGTATCTATACACAGGTGAGCACCTCCAAGCACAACTGCGCCCTCGAAGCGGTCACCGGGGACCTCTATTGCTGGGGCGATGGCGAGGCAGGCCAATTGGGCAACGGTGCCCTCGTCCAATACCCCGTCCCCTTAAAAACCTTCTTTGACTAAGCCCCTCCTCTTGCAGTACAGGGAACGCCAAGGTGCCCGCGAGGAGACCAGGCTGAACCTTTCGGGGAAAATGAGCGCCAGGGCCCGGCCTTGGCCGACGGCCACCTCCCCCTTGTCCCAAAGGCCCACTTGCGATAAGACTCGGGCAAAGGAGGTGCATCCCATGCCCATCTATCCCTTCGACGACAAGGCGCCCCGCGCCGGCGCGCGCGTCTTCATCGCCCCCTCGGCCGACGTCATCGGCGACGTGGAGCTCGGCGACGACGTCGATCTCCCCAGCGTTACCTCCACCCAGCGCCAAGCGGTCCTGGGCCCAGTCCTCGTCGGGAGATATTAGTGCATACCAGCGCAATGCAAGGGTTGCTGCGCAAACTCGCAACACCCCTCCTCGGTCAAGCACGTCTACGACATCGACATGATCTGCCCGTCCTGTGGAGCAGAAATGAAAATCGTCGCC
>JAHJLU010000705.1 GCA_018821745.1 Myxococcota bacterium
ACGATACCATTTGAAATCATGATCGTAAATAACCCCGTCTTCATAATACTCCGTGGATCCGGTATCAAGATCAAAGGGCAGAGGGGGAGGGGGTTCAAGTCTCATCTTTCGCTGCTTCCCGGCGTGGTGTTCGCCTTCGGCTGTGGGAACGGGAGCGGGCTCTTCTGCTCCCGGGAGTCTCACGACGACTCTGAGGAACTTCCCGCTTGACCTGTCCCGCGGGCATATCTTCGTCTGCAAGGCGTTCGTCATCGTTGAGTTGATCGGTTACTCCGCGGCCTCCCCCCGAACCTCCCGGGCGCCGTATCAGATCCCAGGGGAGCAGATCCTCAAGGGGTCTGAAAAAAGGTGTAAGATCCAGTCGCGGGATTACTCCCCTTGAGAACCAAAGGATCTGCCAGATGAGGTAGGCGGGCCAGAAGAGATCCTTGCCCACCACTTTGGGGGGAATCTTTTTAGAGGCTGACGGGTACCCTATTTGCGCAATAATCTGGAGAATTCTATGGATTGCGTCCCGCTGGGCTCGGGAAAATCCGTAGGTCACCAGCAGGGGCTGAAGGTTTTCCTTGTATACCTTGCTCACCTGGTTTCCGTTTACCCGCTGGGGTACAAGCAATTCTTCTATCCAAAACTGGAAAAAGACAGGACCTGTCAGCGAGAGACTCATGAGGGGATGCTGGTGAAACAGATCAATGAGTGAACAGGACTTCATCAGCAGCTCAAAGTTGCCCCTCTCCTTCAATCGTTCATCGAGCTCGGGGAGGAGCACCTGGAGTACTCCCGTGTGCATCATCAGCGGCAGCGTCTGGGAGACCGCGCCTCCGTGGATGGTCTTCCATATTTCATCCACCAGTCGCCTCCGTGAAGAAAGCATAAGGGTCTCGCTGTGTATCTTGAGAAACTTCTCTGTCTCACTCTCCAGGGTGAACCCCAGTTTCCCGGCAAAACGCAGCGCCCGAACAATCCTGACAGGATCTTCCTGAAAACGGACGTCGGGGTCACCGATGGTCTTGATGGAGCGGTGGGTTATATCACGAAGTCCATGAACATAATCAATTATTTCCCCTTTTGCCACATCATAAAAGAGTCCGTTTACGGTAAAATCCCTGCGGCGGGCGTCCTCTTCCGGTGTCCCGAAGAGGTTGTCGGAGACGATGAGGAGATCTTCATCTTCTTCCCGGGGAACCGGCTGCGCCCTGAAGGTGGAGGTCTCCAGTATTTTGTCGTTCCCAAAATAGATGTGTGCCAATTTGAAACGTCGACCAATAATTCGGGAATTTCTGAATATCTTCCGTATTTCCGATGGACGCGCGTCGGTGACCAGATCAAAGTCTTTGGGACGTCGCCCGATGAGCAGATCACGGACAGATCCCCCCACCAGGTACGCCAGATAGTTGTTGCGATTGAGTCGCCTCACAACTTTGACAGCATCGGGATCGATAAGTTCTCGGGGAATCTGTAACGTCATGTTCGCCAATCAACGGGGGTGTTGGAAAAAACCGTTTTCTTTCTCATCTGACTTTGATCCAGCGCGTGAGTCAACACTTCATCCACGGTATCCACTGGGATAATGGTCACCTGGCTCAAAACCTTGGGTGGTATTTCCTCAATGTCTATCATATTTGCACGGGGAATCAACACACGACGTATCCCGCTGCGGTGTGCCGCGATGATCTTCTCTTTGAGACCACCTATTTTAAGAACTCTGCCCCTCAGGGTTATCTCACCGGTCATTGCCAGATCACTGTGAACGGGCAACTGAAGGAGAGAACTCACAATGGCGGTCACTATGGTTATCCCCGCCGAAGGACCATCCTTGGGAATCGCCCCCTCGGGGAAATGAATATGAATATCAACCTTGTCGTGGAAATCCACGTCCAACCCGAAGGCGCTGCTGCGGGACCGTACACAGGAGAGAGCGGTCCGTGCGCTCTCCTGCATCACCTCACCCAATTTTCCCGTGAGGGAGAGGTTCCCTTTCCCCGGCACCGTAGATGCTTCCGCCACCAGCAGATCCCCCCCGAACACCGTCACCGCAAGGCCATTGACCACACCGGTGGTGTTTCCACCTTCGGGGATCCCGAAATTATAACGCTTCTTTCCCAGCCAGGTGGGAATAGAGGTACTCTTGATGCGATGTTCGGAATTTATCTCCATGGTCCCCCGAACGGTCTTGAGGGCACATTTTCGCAACACCGAGGAGATGTTCCGCTCCAGGGACCGGACACCGGCTTCCTTCGTGTAGTGATTGATGATGGACTTTATTGATCCCTCGGTGAAGGTCACCGACTGCTCCGAGAGCCCACAGCGCTCGAGTTGTTTGGGGATAAGGTACTTCACCGCAATGGAGAGCTTCTCCCACTCTGTGTACCCATCGAGCTCGATGATCTCCATGCGATCCTGCAGGGGCCAGGGAATAGAGCTCAGTGAGTTGGAGGTGGCGATGAACAGAACCTTGGAGAGGTCATAGTCCAGATCCAGGTAGTGATCATTGAAGGCCTTGTTCTGTTCTGGGTCCAGCACTTCCAGGAGGGCAGAGGAGGGATCTCCCCTGAAATCAGACGATAATTTATCGATCTCATCGAGCAGAAAGACAGGGTTCGAGGTCCCTGCCTTCTTCATGGCCTGAATGATTTTTCCCGGCATGGCGCCAATATATGTTCTGCGGTGCCCCCGGATCTCTGCCTCGTCCCGCACTCCTCCGAGGCTCAACCGAACAAATTCTCTGCCACATGCCCTGGCAACGCTTCGCGCCAGGGAGGTCTTCCCCACTCCGGGAGGACCAGTAAAGCATAAAATTGGACCCGTTACCCTGTTGGAGAGACTCTGAACCGCCAGGTGCTCCAAAATTCGCTCCTTGGGTTTCTCCATTCCAAAGTGGTCCTCATCGAGGATGGACTGGGACTGGATGATATTGAGGTTATCTTCGCTGTTTAAATCCCAGGGAAGCGCCAAAATCCAGTCGAGGTAATTTCTCACCACCGCGGCTTCGGCGCTCATGGGGGCCATAAGCTTGAGCTTTCGCAGCTCCTTGATGGCCTTCTCCCGAGCCTCATCGGACAGCTTCTGTTGAAATATCCGCTCCTCTAATTCAGATATTTCCTGTTTCAACTCGTCGACTTCAGGGGGCATTTCCTCAGGCTTTCCAGCCCCCGCCAGGCCACTGTTCCGACGCATATTGGAGCGAATTCGATTTTTTAACTTGATCTCGTCGGAGAGGATATCCAGCTCTTCGTTGAGCAACACCAGCAACTTCTCGAGGCGCTGGCCCGGATCGAGCATCTCCAGTATCTCTTGAGATTTTTTCACGTCGTAACTGGCGGCGAACTGTCCCATGATGACATTGGAGAGTTGCGTGGGGTTACTGATCTGATCGAGGGCCGAGAGTATCTCCGTGGGGAGTTTGTTACCCTTTCGCACGATCTTTCCGAAGATCTCCTTCACCTGGGTGACGAGGACCTTGAGCTCCTGCTCCGTGTGGGTGGGCTCCACGCTCTTTTGCTGTGTAAAGGAGACTCTGTAGTAGGGTTCTTCCTGAACCACGTCGGTGATTTTCACGCGGGCAAGGCCGCTGACCAGGGTCTTGAGTGTCCCGTCCTGCAGACGGAAAAGCTGGATCACCGAGGCAATTACCCCGGTCTCATAGAGATCTTCCACCCGTGGGTCTTCTATTTTGTCATCTCGCTGGGCAGCCAGCAAAATAAGTCCGTCCCCGTGGAAGGCGGTCTCTATGGCAGCTACGGAGCGCTCACGACCCACATAGAGTGGGAGGGCCATCTGCGGAAATACGACCCTGTTCCTCAACGCCAGGAGGGGTAGTGTCTCAGGCAGATCAGGCATGGAGTCCATGGATTTCATGTGATGGATCCTCTGGGAAATTGGCTGAAAAGGGGGGTGGATTCGTAAAAACTACGAATCACCGTTTTCCACCTTCAGTTTATTGACTATGGTGGGATACTGCTCCTGGTCCACAGTGGCCCGGGTGATAACCACTTTCTCAATATCAGAGCGGGAGGGGATATCAAACATGATTTCAATCATGATCGTCTCAATAATAGAGCGAAGACCCCTGGCCCCGGAGCCCAGTTTCTGGGCTTTTTGCGCAATGGCCACCAGCGCATCGGGCTCAAATTCCAGCTTCACCCCGTCGAGCTCAAAGAGCCACTCGTACTGTTTTGCCAGGGCATTTCTCGGCTTGGTGAGGATGGTGACGAGGGTTTCATCGTCGAGATCGTGGAGGGGAGCGATGACGGGAATCCTTCCCACAAATTCGGGGATGAGTCCGTATTTCAGTAAATCTTCTGTTTGTATCTCCTTGAGATATTGCCAGATATTGCGGGTCTGCCGGGATTGGATTATTTTACCAAAGCCCATGGAGGATTTTCCCAGTCGGTTCTCGATCACTTCATCGATCCCGCTGAAGGCGCCGCCACAGATAAACAGGATATTGGTGGTGTTGACCTGAATGAACTCCTGTTGGGGATGTTTTCGACCCCCCTTGGGAGGAACAGCCGCGACGGTTCCTTCCAGGATTTTGAGCAGGGCCTGCTGAACCCCCTCTCCCGCCACATCACGGGTGATGGAGGGGTTCTCGGAGCGCCGGGCAAGTTTATCAATTTCATCAATGTAAACAATGCCTTTTTGTGCCCGTTCCACATCATGATCCGCATTCTGCAGGAGACTGAGGATGATGTTCTCCACGTCTTCACCCACATACCCCGCCTCCGTAAGGTTTGTGGCATCGGCGATGGCAAAGGGGACGTCGAGAATACGTGCCAGCGTCTGAGCCAGGAGGGTCTTTCCACTTCCTGTGGGTCCTATGAGCAGGACGTTGGATTTTTGCAGAACAACATCCTCTTCATGCTCCCCTTCATCACCCTCACTGGTCTTTTCCTGTGTCTCAATCCGTCGGTAGTGGTTGTAAACCGCCACGGACAAAACCTTTTTGGCCCGATCCTGCCCAATGACGAAATCGTCGAGAATTCCACGGATCTCTTTGGGCGTGGGCAGCGAACTCTTGCTGATGGAATCCCCTTCCCGCTCGGGGGGCAGATCGTCTTCGATGATTTCCGTACACAGGTGAACGCATTCCTCGCAGATATACACGTTGGGTCCGGCAATCAGTCGCTTGACATTTCGGACCGTTTTCCCACAAAACGAGCAGAATACCGAATCATCTCCTGGGGTTCCTAAAGTAGTATCCAAAGGCTACTCCTTTACTTCCTTGGTGCTCAAGGGGTGCATTACCTCATCGATGACACCGTAAGCAAGGGCTTCATCGGCGGAAAGGAAATAATCCCTGTCCGTATCTTTTTTGACCTTGTCAATATCCTGACCCGTGTGCTTGGAGATGATCTCATTCAGCCTGTTTTTGAATTTCATGATCTCCCTGGTCTGGATTTCAATGTCCGAAGCCTGACCGGAGAAGCCGCCCAGGGGCTGATGCAGCATTACCCGGGAGTTGGGGAGCGCGTAACGCTTGCCCTGCTGCCCCGCCGTCAGGAGGACCGCACCCATGGAAGCTGCCTGTCCGATACAGATAGTGTTCACCGGAGAGTTGATGTGCTGCATGGTGTCATAGATGGCCAGTCCTGCGGTCACCACTCCACCGGGAGAGTTGATATAGAGCATAATGTCTTTATCGGGGTCTTCCGATTCCAGGTAGAGCATCTGGGCGATGATGAGATTTGCCACATCGTCGTTGATGGCGGTCCCGAGAAAAATAATTCTGTCCTTGAGCAGCCTGGAATAGATGTCCCAGCCACGTTCTCCCCGGTGTGTCTGTTCTATTACGGTTGGAATGATCGGCATTTGGTGTGTTCCTTGCCCTGGGAGTCAGGGTCTGGCTACAGTGTTGAAGGCGAGGGAAAACAGTTGAATATCACAAGGAAAAAAACAAAGAAGGCAGCCTGGCTTTATTCTTCAGATTCCCCGGATTCTTCGTTTGCCTCCCCCTTCCCGGGCCAGCTCGGCTCGGGAAAAGCGTCAGCCTCTTCCTGATTAATCTTGGATTTGGATTTCAGGAAGTCAAGGGTCTTGGTGAGTTTTAAGACATATTTCAATGTATCAATGCGGTTTTCTTTTTGGTACTCGGCTTTGACACGCTCGATGCTCTCGCCGCTCTTGGAAGCTATCTCAGCCAGCTTGGCGTCGAGATCATCATCAGAGACGGTAATCTCCAACTGGGTCGCCAACGCTTCAAGCAGGAGATTCTCTCTGAGCTCTCTCTCCGCGTTTCCACGATAGGAATCCACCAGATTCTTTTTGTATTCGTCCATGTCGTGGCTGTCCATGGGAAACCCCAGGGACATGAGGGTCTGCTCTATTTTGAGCTCCGCCTGACGGGTTATCAGATTGCCACCGAGTTCAAAGGGATTACGCTTGATGACTTCATCCATGATGGCTCGCTCAAGGAGAGTATTGGACTGGTCTTCATGCTGCTTTTCCAGTTTATCCCGGAACTTTTTGCGGAGCTCTTCCAGATTGTCAGCCTCTCCTGATTCCTTTGCCAGCTCGTCATCAAGGGCAGGTGTCACCTTGTGGGTTACGCCCTGATACTCAACAAAGAAGTTCCCCGATTTACCGGAATAGGCACCTGCGTTGTCACCAAACTCCAGCGAAAGCTCAAACTCTTCTTCAATTTTATCAGTGGCTTTACCTCTAAGGGTCGTAGCAACTCTCAGGGGAATACTGCCCTGATTAAAATCATCACCCTCGGGGACGGTGACCTGCTCGTTCTCAAAATTCACCGGGCTGCCATCAATTTTGCCCATGATATTAAGTGTTATCACATGGCCTGGGGATACTTCCCCTGATTCAACAGGAACCACCTTGGTGAGATGATTCTGGAGCTGCTCCAGCTGTTTTTCAACCGCCTCATCCTTCACCATGACATGAAGGCGAGTCGCTTCAATACCTTCATATTCTTTTACTTCCACCTGAGGGATGACTTCAATTTCTACTTCATAGGGAAACGCTTCCCCGTCCTTGAACTCACCGGGAATAATTTTCCATTCGTTGGGAGTATCAACGGCGTGAATTGCGTCGGGGTTATTTCTGATAACCTCCACAGATGCTTCACGAATCAGTTCATTGGTGAGATCTTTTTCAATATGTTTCTGAAACATTCGCTTCAGAAGGCTCTGGGGGACTTTTCCCCTTCTGAACCCTTTAAGGCTGACGGATTTCCCCAGCTCTTTGTAGGTTTCCTCAAATTTGGCCTTGACTGTTTCCCAGGGAATGGTTCCCTTTATTTTTTTAAGTACCGGGCTAATGGTTTCAATTTCAAAGCTATTTAGAGCCTCGCTCATGTACAGTATCCTTTCAGTGTTCGTCCGTGTGGCCACCCATGCCGGGGAATCCGCCCAAAAAGAGGGAGGACACTGACCACAGTTGGTAGCTGATATTTACTCAACAACCGATGATGTCAAGTTTTTTCTCAGCACTCCACTGAGGAGCCTTCGGGGGACAAGGCCTTCCCCGCCCCGCTCTTCACGTACCCTTCATCCCCGGCAGGATTTATGGTTGAAATTTTCCACAATCAGTAATAAGGAACTCTGTCGGGTCCCCTCATCAATTTACCCAGGGTATCCCACCGCCCTCATTGGGCGAGTAGCTTTTTCCTTTTTCATCCAACCATGATTTCTTTGCTGGAGTTGGATCATTTCAGGTGATGTATGAAAATATGTGTAATCGGAACCGGATATGTGGGCCTTGTAGCGGGAGCGGCCTTTGCTGATTTTGGCAATAATGTTACTTGTGTAGATATCAATGAAGAGAAAGTTGACATGCTCAACAGGGGTGAAATTCCCATTTACGAGCCTGGGCTCGACCGCATCGTGGAGCGAAACGCCGCCAAAGGTCGCCTGCTTTTTTCCACGGATATTTTGGGCTCCGTGAAGGATCGTCAGGTGGTATTTCTGGCCGTGGGGACCCCCCAGGGCGATGATGGAAACGCAAATCTTGCCTACCTCAAAGATGCTGCACTGAGTGTGGCCCAGGGTATCAATCAACTGACCATAGTCGTCAACAAGTCCACCGTCCCCGTGGGCACGGCGGAAGTAATTCAGGAAATATTCAATAAAAATAGCAAAGAAGAGGCCATCGTCATATCCAATCCCGAGTTTCTCAAGGAGGGCGATGCCATCAATGACTTTATGAAACCCGAACGGGTGATCATCGGCACCACCTCCGAGAGAGCGCGGCATATTATGGGAGAACTCTACGCGCCCTTTGTTCGATCCCGCAACCGCATCATTTTTATGGACGCCAAAAGTGCCGAACTGACCAAATACGCCTCCAACTCCTTTTTAGCCACCCGCATCTCCTTTATGAATGAGATTGCGCGGCTCTGTGATGTGGTCGGAGCTGATGTGGAGAGTGTGCGCAAGGGGATGGGCTCCGACTCGCGAATAGGACCCAAATTTCTCTATCCCGGGATTGGCTATGGAGGAAGTTGTTTCCCTAAAGACATCAGCGCAATACTCTATCTTTCACATAAATTGGACACCCCCCTGCACGTGGTGGAATCCACCCACGCCGTCAATGACAGGCAAAAGGTCTATCTCGTGGAGAAGCTCCTGAGCAGGACCAAAGATGTGAAGGGTCTCACCGTTGGTATCCTGGGTCTCGCCTTCAAGCCCAACACCGACGACGTGCGGGAAGCACCCGCCCACAAAATTATCGAGAAGCTCCTCTCCCTCGGGGCCGTTGTCCGGGCATACGATCCCATAGCCATGGACAATTTTGCCCTGGAGCATCCCCAAAAAGAGGGGTCCCTCACCTACTGCAAAAATCTTTATGAAACCGTCACCGGTTGTGACGCAACCTTCCTTTGTACCGAGTGGCATGAGCTGCAGCGTCCCGATTTTGCTAAAATCCACGACCTCATGAGGGGCAATCTGCTCTTTGACGGTCGCAATGTCTGGTCCCAAAGTGAGGTCGCGGAAGCGGGATTCATCATGGAATGTGTGGGAAGACCCACCATTGAGGCAAAATAAGAATGACTAAACCTGTCCGAACCAGAATCGCTCCTTCTCCAACGGGTGATCCCCATGTAGGGACCGCATATATAGCCCTCTTCAACTATGTGTTCGCAAAAAAACACGGAGGTTCATTCATTCTCCGCATCGAGGACACCGATCAGGCCAGGGCACGCAGTGACTCTGAAGGTGCCATCATGAAGAGCCTCCACTGGCTCGGGCTCTCCTGGGATGAGGGACCGGACGTGGGCGGCCCAAAGGGACCATACCGCCAGAGTGAGCGACAGACCATCTATCAGGAGCACGCACAGATTCTGCTTGATCGGGGGGAAGCCTACCGGTGTTTCTGCACCCCCGAGCGGCTGGGCATTCTTCGGGAAGAACAGCGACAGGCCAAGGGAAGAATGGGATACGATTACCGGTGCCGTGATCTTTCCTCCCAGGAATCGGATAGGCGTGCCCAGGAAGGAGAGCCCTTCACGATCCGGCTCAAAATGCCCAAGGAAGGCTTTTCCCTCATGACGGATCTCCTTCGGGGTGAAGTGCGACGGAGCTACGAGGAGCTTGATGACCAGGTCCTGCTGAAAAGTGACGGATTCCCTACCTATCACCTGGCCAATGTGGTGGATGACCATCTCATGGAGATCACCCATGTCATCCGGGCCGAAGAGTGGATCCCTTCCACCCCCAAGCACATCCGCCTCTATGAAGCCTTCGGATGGGAAGCCCCTGTCTGGATCCACATGCCGCTGCTGCGTAACCCCGACAAAAACAAATCAAAAATTTCCAAACGGAAAAACCCTGTCTCCCTCCTGTTTTACAAGGAGGCGGGTATTTTACCGTCCGCGTTGGTCAATTTTCTGGCGCTCATGGGGTTCTCATTTGGGGAAGATGTGGAAAAATTCACCGTGGAGCAGATGATAGAGGTGTTCTCCTTTGAGAAGGTGAGCCTGGGGGGTCCCGTCTTCGATCTTGACAAGCTCAACTGGATCAACGGTCTTTACATGCGTGATCTGAGTGAGGAGGCTCTGCTCGCAGAGATGGAGGCCATCTGGCTCAATCGCGCCTATTTCGCCAAGCTCCTCCCCCTTGTCCAGAATAGAATTAAAAATCTCAATGATTTCATTGATCAAACTGCATTTTTCTTTAACGTGGAGCTTTCCTACGACACCCCCGATGGTCCCCTGCTCCTGCCGAAAAACAGGACACCCAAGGAGATGGGGGAGGCACTCACCGAGGCAGCCGAGGCCATGGACAGAATGGAGTCCTGGACCATTGAAGCCATTGAAGCAGCCCTTCGCACTGTCGCCGAGGAGAAAAACCTGAAGGTAAAAGAGCTCTTCATGCCGGTGCGGGTGGCCATTTCCGGGAAAAAGGCCTCTCCTCCCCTCTTTGAATCCATCGAGGCCCTTGGGAAAGAGCGGGTTCGCTTTCGCCTCCGCAAAGCCGCCGAGTATGTGAAGACTCTCCAGTCCTGAGCGCCTCCCTGGCTTCTCTTTCAATGCATGACTACAGCAGGGGATCAAAACCCGCGGAGTTATAAGGGGCGTCCTTCATCAAAACAGTTGGTTGCCCGAAGCGAGCGGTCCCTGAGGTATTATTGTGGAGGGGGAAAATTAACGACGACGACGAACGCGAACAGTGCGGGTGGTGCGACGAGTGGTTCTTACATGACCACGACGGGTATGGCGCACAGTGCCTCTGCGACGATAGTTACGGCTGCGTACGGGGCGGCGATAGTAGCTGGGTCTGTGGTATCTGGTATGCCATCTGTTGTAACGGACGCGGTTCACTCTCCAGTAGCTGGTGGCGGCGCCGTAGTTTACCCAGGTGCTGGGGATGAACATCTGCATACCACTTCTGTAGTAGTAGGGACGGCCAAAGCTATCGAAATAGACCAGATTTCCATAGTAGTAGTAGGGGGTGTATCCACCGTAGCTGTAGGAAACGGTTCCTGACGGTGTGGCGCTCACAAGACAGCCCGAGGCTGCGGTGACCACTGCCAATGCCATAATAGTACCAAGTACGAGAACTTTCTTCATAGGTGCTCCTTTCGGTTAACGAACTGACGTTAAACTGGGTTAAGAAAATTAGTAGTGACGAAACCTGAAATAGTCAACACAATTTCTTTTGCAAATACGCAGGGGGTCAACACCCTATTCAAGAGCTCCTGTTATTTTTGCATTTTTTTTTCCCGGGTCTTGAAATCAACCGGCAAACAATGGAGAATCAAAGGGTAAATATTTGAAAATCAAATCCTTTATCTGAAATCTCCAGGGTCGCCAGGGATGGGGAGGGGCCAAAGGTACCCGAGGGGTCCAGGCGGGGGAAACAGAGGGAACCGGGATTGAGAAACCGGATACTGTCCCGGATATGGTCACGGGGAACGTGGGTGTGCCCATAGAGCACCGCATCCAGCGGTTGATCGGTGACGCTTCGGATAATGCGCAGGGCCCGGGGTTCCACGAAGTCATATCCGCCGCCGCTCCCATGGACCATTCCCACGGAATAGGGACCGCACCCGAGCAGGATAACGTGGGGATGCTGGAGCATGCGGTCGTTATTGCCCTGAACAGTGATTATCCGGTATCCCAGGGCTTCGATATCGTTGAGAACCGCGGGATGGGTCACATCACCCATATGGAGTATACTATCCACTCCTTTGAAGTACAGGGCGAACTCTCTGTCCATTCCATCGGGCAGAGAGGTGGAGTGAGTATCACTGATCACGCCGAGTCGGCAGGGAAAGGGGATGTTCACTCGTTTAAACCGGAGTATGGCAGTCATCATAAAAAATCGATTCACCCTTGAGAAGCAGGTAATGGCGACAAACCTGAGGCATGAGAACCCGTGGGGCCGCATGAAACAGGGGGCCCGCAGACCGTCAGGCAGTTAAAATAAAGTAATTTGATTGGAAAATCAATAACTGGATGGTAAATGTATTCATATCCGTTCACGAGGTACCCCGTGCGCAAACCCTACGAAACACTGACCCTGCCCGGATCCCATGTCACAATCAGTAAATCTTTGATCTCACTCACTGGTGAAATCATCTCCCGGATCTTCGTAAAAGAGGAGACCGGCTTTGCCATTTGCCGCTTCTTGCCCGCAGGAGAAAAGGAGCCCGTGACTGTCCTCGGGACCCTTGGAGAAATCTCCGAGGGCCTCTGGCTCACCATCGAGGGGGAGTGGGAGACGAACCAAAAATATGGAGACCAGCTGCGGATCTCCCATTTTCGCGTTACTGATCCCAAATCCCGGGAGGGAATGATTCGGTTCCTCTCTTCCTCACTCATACGAGGTATTGGTCCGAGCACGGCCGAGAAGATAGTGAACGCTTTTGGCGACACCACCTTCTCTATCCTGGATAAAAAACCCCATCGCCTGCAGGAAATAAGCGGGATTGGTCCGCGTAAGGCAGAAAAAATTATCGACACGTGGAAAACCCACCGGCACCTGTCACAGGCCATGGTGTATCTGCAGGGGTACGGTGTGGGTCCCGCCACCGCCCATCGCATTATCAAAAGGTACAAAGAAGAGACCGTAGAGATTATCAGCAACGATCCCTACCGTCTGGCGGAGGACGTGTGGGGGATCGGGTTCAGAACTGCGGACCGCATCGCCCTCTCCATGGGCGTTCTGCCCGATTCACCAAAACGCATACAGGAGGCGCTGGTTTTCACCCTCTCACAGAGCGTCATGGAAGGGCACACCTATCTTCCCCAAGAGATCCTTTTCACCGGATGCCTTTCCCTGCTGGATCCCATCCACCCCGATCTGGATGACCACCTTCAAATCCTTGTGGAGAATCAGCGTCTGAAAATAGAGGAGGACCGATGCTACACGCTTCGCATGTGGCATGCAGAGATGAGCCTCACGTCACAGGTGCAGCGGATCATGCGTTCCCACAGACCCCTTGCGGGCATCACAATCACCCACGCCGGTGATATTTCTCTCTCGCCGGAGCAGCAGCAGGCTGTGGAGTCTGCATTTTTGGGAGGAATTACCATTATCACCGGGGGCCCGGGGACTGGAAAAACAACCCTGGTGAAGGCCATTGTGGAGAAGGCCGGGGCCATGGGCCATGGAGTTGTCCTGTCCGCACCAACGGGGCGTGCCGCCAAGAGGCTGAGCGAAGCCGCCGGCATGGAAGCCAAAACTCTCCACCGCCTGCTGGAGTATGACCCCAGAGTGTCTCGGTTTACCCGGGGGCTTGACAATCCACTGGAGGGGAGTTTTTTCATCACCGATGAGGTCTCCATGGTGGATCTGCCCCTCATGAATGCCTTTGCCAGGGCCATCCCACAGGGAGCCTCACTGGTGCTGGTGGGAGATGTGAACCAGCTGCCCTCCGTAGGCCCGGGGACCGTGCTCAAGAGTTTCATCCAGTCAGGCAGGATCCCTACCTTCCGCCTCACAACCATCTACCGTCAGGCTGCCCAGAGCGCCATCATCCGCTGCTCTCACCAGATCCTCACCGGTGAAAAAATTGACCATGGAAAGGGGATCCTGGGTGATTTTTTCTTCATTGAACGGGACGATCCCGAAGAAATTGCCCACCTCATAACCCACCTGGTTTCGGAACGCATACCCGGGACCTATGGTCTGCATCCCCTGTGGGAGATCCAGGTCCTGGTCCCTCGGCACAAGGGAGATCTGGGAACGGAGCGCTTTAACAGGTTGCTCCAGGGGGCACTCAACCCCAAGGGTCAACTTTTTTCCTGTTATTCCAGTGAGTGGCGCGTGGGCGACAAGGTGCTTCAGACGAAAAACAATTATGATGTTAATGTATTCAACGGTGATATGGGGGTCATCGAGGCAGTGGATCTGGAGGAGGGGACCATCACTATCCGCTATGATGACCGAACCCTCACGAGGCCCCTGGGTGATCTCACAGAGATGGTCCCCGCCTACGCCATCTCCATCCACAAATCCCAGGGGAGTGAGTACCCCGCCGTGGTTATCCCCCTGCACACACAGCACTCCATCATGCTCCAGCGAAACCTTCTGTATACAGCCGTCACCCGCGCCCGAAAACTGGTCGTGATCGTGGGATCACAAAAAGCTTTGAGGCTGGCGGTATCCAACAATTTTCAGGTTGTGAGAAATGAGACCCTCTCTTCCCGTCTCGCACAGATTCCCGCTGATTCACCCTGAGACAGCGTGATCATCCCCATTCTTGCAGGGTGTATTTCTGTGCAGCCCCGTGGCGCTCGCACTTTTCGCACAATTCTTGGTCCAAAAATTTGCCAAGGGCCTCTGTGCCACATAGAATCAGGCGAGAATCCGAAGCGGCCTTTGGATGTCTCGAAAGGAGAAAACTATCATGAGCCTTTTAGCCCAGGGCACCATTGAACTTCTTAAATGTCCCGTCTGCGGTGCCAAAGTTACGCAGATGCGTCGGGGTCGTTGTGTGTCCTGCTACAGTAACTGGATTGAGAGTCAACCTGTGGCCGTGGGAGCATCCTGCAGAGTATGCGGCGAGCGGCGCAGACAAAATATCCAGCGCGTGGAATTGCTCGGCCGGTGGTATTATATGTGCCACCTGTGTGCCTATAAAGCCCAGCGTCTTGATCCCATGCCAAAACACATAGAGGGTGTGAAGGCCAATCTTCTGCGGACCCGTCGCCACAGCGACCGGCGTATAGGAAAGGATGATCTGCGGGAGATCAAAAGGGAGCGCAGAGTGGGCGAGCGCAGAGTGATCCTTTTGGACGAAGGGGATCTCCTTTATGATGATGATATCTTTCTCGACTACGATGAGCCCGTGGATGAAGGCGAATCCACCGCTGTCTTCGAGAAATTTACCATGGCGGATCTTGCAGACGAATCCCCCTCCCAGGATCTGGAACTGGAACTATGAGCAGCCCCGGATGCGCCCTCCTTTTAGGAGCGACGGGTGTACTTGGAACTGCAATTACCCGCTATCTTTCAACAAAAAAGGGGATGGAACGCATGATCCTTGTGGGAAGGGATCAGAAAAAGCTGCGAGATCTCGCAGCGACCGTATCCGGTGAGGCGCTTACGGTTGAGACCGTCCACCTTCCTTCCACCCTTGAGGCCTATTCCACTCTCGGTGCCCGCATTCCCGCCGGAACCGTGGATCTCCTCGTTATCCCCATGGGGTTTCATCAGCCTTCTCCCCTGGGAACAGCGCCGAAGAGACTGGAAACTATCCTCTTCGCGAATCTCATGGGACCTCTTGTGGCAATCCACCAGATCGCTCCCGGGATGTCCCGTGGTTCTGTTGTCCTCTTCGGTGATGCCATGGCCAATCGTCCCATGGCCGGTTTTTCGGCTTACTATGCCGCAAAGGCAGCCCTGCAGTCTCTTGTCTCGAGCCTTTCGAGCGAACTGGCGCCAAACATTCGTATCAACGCCCTGCTCCCTGGCATCATGAATATCAAGCCTGTGGCACCTCCCGATGCTTCAAAGCGATGGTCCGGCAAAGTCCCTCTCGGATACCTGGGCGGGAATGAGCCCCTGCTCCTGAGCCTTGACCTACTCCTGGAAAACAATTACCTCACCGGGTCCCTCCTCACGGTTGATGGAGGAGCCTCCACGGCCCCCGTGTAAATTCAGGAGGAATTTTCACCAATCCGGTGCCGCACAATTCCCCGGTCGTTTTCTCCTTTACAAGCCCCAGGGGCCTTGGCATGGTACCTCCCATGGCCAGGTATCTGCTTTTTTTCCTTCTTTTCTTTCAATCCTGTGGTTTTCACCTGGTTCTCGGTGACGCCCAGGTCGATACAGTCACACTCTGTGATACAAGGGGATGCACCGGCAAAAAACTCGACCCCCTGAGCAAAACCATCAGCCTCAACGTCAGCATGAAGCGCGCACCCTTCGGAACCATCGTCGCGTCTCGCTGGTACTATCTGCAGGAAAATGTACCACTCTCCATCCGTGACCGGATTTCGGATCTCGACGGGGCGGGGGAGGTCATCCACGCCATAACGCTTCCCAGAGCCGGGTATTTCAGGAGTGGACGATATCGTATTGATATTCTGATAAATGGAACAAAAAAGAGGACTATCGGTTTTGAAGTGGGTGAGCGACCTTCCCCCGGAGGAGTTTCCAAAGACGACACACGGAAGGTTTCCCCAAAGGCTGCGGGAAAAACAGATAAACCGGCTGTTCCATCGGGAGAAAAAGATCTCCTGGATGACGACATTTAGGTTTCTCCATGGGAAAATTGGAGTTCCTGCTTTCACACCATCCCCGGGAGCAATGCGCCGATAAATGTTTTCACCTCTCCGTGGGTGCAGGGATCCCCATCTGCTCCCGCTGCCTCGGACTCTATCCCACTGCAATCACAGTCATTATTTTGGACTTCACGATTCTGCCTCCCCTCTCTTTGTCCTTTCGCGCGCTGGCTTTCTGGTTCTTTGTCCTGCCCGCGTGGTATCACTGGGCTCGTGAGCATTATGAAAGAAAACCCTGGGGAGGCAAATGGAGACGACTTGGGTCCGGGGTCCTCTCCGGCATTGGAACCGCTCTCTTGCTCGGGGGTCATTTCAAACATCCTTACAACGGAGATTTTCTGTTTTCCGGGCTGCTCTTACTGCTCATCTCGGCGTGTGTGGTGTTTCTTGAGTGGTTTTTCCGGCCCCCGCCTCAGTGAATGGTCCATTTCAAGGGTATCTTCATGTGTCGATCCACCAACGGTACGCCTCCAAATAATTGATAAACGGTAATCGTACCACCGACCTTGAGGGGCAGATGAATATCGTTTCCGGGGCTGATAAAATCCATAATCTGCCCGTTAAGATAGACGACCCCGCTGCTCTTCCTGGTGGTGAGATGAACAGCGTTTTGGGAAACAACTGTGTTTTTTGTGTATCCCTGAAGAATTTGAGCGAGAGTAACCTTATGATAATTCGGTATATCGGGGATGCAGTCATTTTTATTGAACCGAGCGGGAGAGTGGGACATCACTTTCCACTGGGTGCTCCCTCTCTTGCCCTCCTGGAGGGTGGTCCAGGTCCACGAGATGGGTTCCCCTATCGTATGAGCCAGGACAGGGACGCCACCGACGGGTAAAAAGACCAGAGATAGAAGCAGGGGGCTTTTGTTGCTCTGGAGCGCTTCACGGAGCAGTAACGTTCTTGTCCCCGTGGCTCCGGAAAACCGAATCTCCCATTCTTTCTCATCCCCCTCCTGGCGAACCCCCATGAGTTTGGCCTGCCAGCTGGTACCCTTCCGGGGCAACCCCAAAAATGAGGGGATCCTCGAAACAGGGATCGTTGCGGAGCGCCTTGTGGTGGAGTCAATGAATGCACATTCATTTTTCGAGATGCGAACCTCCCCACCGGCCAGCAACCCGTTGGAAGGAAAAGCCAGCACCATATAATCGGGCGCGGCCTTCACCAACAGGGGAATCTCTCCTCCTCCCGAACTGCCATGGGATATGGTCACGCGTGCAAGCACTCCCTGGAGCCCTTTCACGGGGAAAGCAGCCTGGACATGGGAGGGAGGCTGATTTTTATTCTCCTTCTCCTTCTCTTTCATCAGACAGGAGGGCAGCACACCGAAAATCAACAGCAGAGTGATGAGTCTATAGAGGATCATTATTGAGTCCATGTGTTACCTGCGCAGGGAGATTTCGGACAAGGTCCCCAATGCACGGGCTTTTTGCATGTTCCTCCCTGGCAAAATGGATAGTCGGGCTTCCATTTTTCGGGGAGTCCATGGTGAAAGAGGGAATTTCTGTCAGTCCACACAGAGCGAAAAGGTCGGTGAACTGGGTGATGGAGCGCGGTTGTTCAAGGGACAACAAAAGAAACTCCATGCTCTCCATAAGGTTTTTTTTCACCGTCTCGATGGCCGGTGAACTGATTTTTTTTTCCACTCGATTATAGAGGATTCCCCGTGGATGGAGGGTGAGTTCAAGAGTCAGAACAAAGCCATCTCTCGCTCGCTGAACCCGGCCGGAGAATTGGAGTGAACCCGAAGCAAGGTGGTGATAGGAGATTCCCTCCGCCTTCATCTCACGGTAATTCACCCATTTTTTTCCTGGAATAGTTTTATGTATTTGAAAATTTACAAAGTTTTCTGGGGAAAAGGAGGTGGTGAATGGTCCGAAAATCGCCACCGGGCTGTGGGAACTGCGGGGCTGTGGTCCTCCGAACCACAGTAACATCCACACCAGGGCCAGAGAGGGAACGGCCATGAGGATGACATAGAAAAAACCTCGAAGCTTTTTGATTTTCTTCGGCTCCCGGCTGGAGCTTTCCCACTGGACAAAGTGGAGCGTTTCTTCGGGGGAGGCTTTTCTGGAGAAGGACTTGATGGCACGGTTTCCCCGCTCCTGCCAGGGAGTGAGGAGCGCCCTTGTGATCCCGATTTCTCCGGAACCCACATGCCTGGACAGCATCCTTGCCCGCTCCATTACCGCGGGAGTCACCTGGGGCTCATCGGTTTCAAAGAGAATGACAGAAAAGGAGAGCGGCGTATTGCCCTGGGTAGATTTCTGATTCCGTCTGCAGATTCTCACGGCCAGCGCAACACCTTCCACGCTGTCCTCACAAAAAACAATCTGCTCCGTGACCCCGCTGTGAACAACCTGCCCCTTACCCTTGGCCAGCTCTGCAACGGCCGCACTGTGGAGTTGTGCCTGACTGGAAAAGGAGGGTCTGGGAGCCATTTCCACCCGGGAATCAACCTCGTGGAGGGTGGTCACCAGAAATGTACCCTGGATATTTTTGTTGGACACGCCTAACGCCCCTTCGTGCGGAGAAGTTCTCCCCTGCGGGACCACAGTGAGGAGGAGAAGGCGTTGAGATCGGAGGAAGCAAACTCACCTCTGTTAGCCAGCTCATATCCCAGAGAAGCCACC
Source organism: Myxococcota bacterium (assembly GCA_018821745.1). Taxonomy (GTDB): domain Bacteria; phylum Myxococcota_A; class Polyangia; order HGW-17; family HGW-17; genus SZUA-580. The sequence goes on from JAHJLU010000705.1 coordinate 18,820, forward strand.
ATGGCCGCGTTATCAGTACACAAGGGAACAGGGGGCACGTAAAAGGCAATCCCCCTCTTCAGACACAGGGTCTCCATGGTACGCCGCAGCTCCTGGTTGGCCGCGACACCCCCCGCGAGAACAACACCCTCAACGGGATAATTACTGAGCGCTTCTGCGGTCTTGGACACCAGTGAGTCCACAACGGAGCGCTGAAAAGATGCACAGATGTGAGGAATTTCCCCTTCCACCCCATCTTTCAGAGAGGCAATAAGCTGCATAACGGCCGTTTTCAACCCGCTGAAACTGAAATCATACCCGCCCCGCTTGTGAAGTCCCCTGGGGAGCCTGAAGCGCAGAGGATCACCCTGGCTGGCCAGGGAGTCGATCACCCTGCCCCCGGGATACCCAAGGTGCAGCATTTTTGCCACCTTGTCGAAGGCTTCTCCTGCCGCATCATCACGGGTTGCGCCTATAATCTCCCGGGAATCTCCCTCAACATGGAAGAGGATAGTGTGCCCTCCACTGACCAGAAGCGAGAGATGTATATGGGGAGGTACCGGGGGAGGATTATCCCGATAGCCCGTAAATGGCGCCCGAAGATGTGCCTCAAGATGATTGACAGCAACCAGTTTTTTATCCCACACCCAGGCCAGGGTCTTGGCTCCCTGGATACCCACAAGGAGACTGCCCACCAGTCCGGGACCGTTGGTGACAGCGATAACATCAATATTGTCTATATTCCCGATAGGCTGAAGGGCTGAACGGATCACGGGCATAAGGGAGACCAGGTGATGCCGGGAGGCAATTTCCGGCACAACTCCTCCATATGGAGCGTGTATTTTCTCCTGGGAGGAGACCACGTTGGAGAGTATAAACCGGCCA
>JAHJLU010000706.1 GCA_018821745.1 Myxococcota bacterium
ACGAGTCCGTTCAGACGCCCGCCGATGCCTCCATGCTCAAAGGCTGCGTCAATGGATTCAATCTCAAATTGCAAAAAAGCGGGGGCCTCCACCCCACCCTGAGACTGATTCAGATGGCTCACAGCATGGGACTCGGACTCATGGCCGGCTGCATGCTCGAGTCTCCCGTGGGAATAGCCGCCATGGCCTCCCTGGTCTCTGCCGCGGGCGGTTTTTCTGCAGTAGATCTGGATCCCCTGGAGCTCATAACCGAAAATCCCGTCGAAGGCGGCGCGCAGCTCTCCGGGTGCACCCTCACGCCCCCCGTGTCTCCCGGGCTGGGGATCCACTCGATCCATGGTGTGCAAGCACTGCGGGAGTTTACCCCATGACCCCCCTCATCAACGAGCCAGCCGGTCTCCTCGCCCTGCTGTGTGGTGTGACCGCCCTGTTTTTCTTCCTGGAGCGAACAATCAAGGGGGCCTTCTTCAAGTGGCTCCCCGCATATATTTTTGTCTATCTGGTCCCCATGCTGCTCACCACATCGGGTGTGAGCCCCTCCCGGTCTCAGGTATATGATGGATTTGATACACTTGTCCTGCCCCTTGTGCTCACGTTGCTCCTTATTACTGTCCCCCTCAAATCCGTCATGAGGGACTTCTCCCGGGGTGCCGCCGTCATGCTGCTGGGATCCCTCGGGGTGGTGGTGGGTGGCGTGGTCGCCTTCCTTGTCTTCTCTCCCTTCCTTGAGGGCTCTTCATGGAAGGCTTTCGGTGCCCTGGCGGGCAGCTGGACAGGAGGAACCGCCAACATGGCGGCGGCGGCCAGCGCCCTGGAGATCTCTCCCGCCTGGTATGGAATGGCCATTTTAGCCGACAGCCTGCTCTTCACTCTCTGGCTCCCCGTCCTTCTCTACACCAGGAGATGGGCACCCGAAAAATCATCACCTCCTCAAGACGCACTCCCCGGCACACCCACCGGGGAGCCGCTCCCCGGGCCCGCATCACTGACACACCATACGGACCTCCTGATTCTCCTGGCCACAGGCTTTCTGGTCCCCTTTCTCGCGTCACAGCTGGCCCGCCTGATCCCCACGGGGTCGGTGGTGATCACCCCCTCCTCCCTGCGCATCCTGCTGGTCACCACCATCTCCCTGGCCCTCTCCTTTACTCCCCTCTCCCGTGTGCGGGGCAGTCAGCCTCTGGCCATGGCCCTTTTGTACCTCTTCGTGGCCTCCATGGGAGCCAGAGCCGACCTCTCACACCTGGCGGGGAGCGCCTTTTTGTTCCTGGGTGCCGCGACCCTGTGGCTGCTCATTCATGGAGCCTTTGTCTTCGTGGGGGCCCGGTTGCTCAAAACCGACGTGACCGCGGGAGCCATCGGCTCGGCGGCCAACATCGGCGGGGTGGCGTCGGCCATCCTGGTGGCGGGACATCACGACCCCAGGAGAGTGCCCGGTGCAGTTCTGCTGGCACTTTTGGGATTCTCCATCGGAAATTACCTGGCCCTGGTCACCGCCCACCTGTGCCGCATGCTCTCATAGTCTTATTATTTCGTTACACACGGACCAGGATGAAATATGAGCGCTGCCTTGTATGTTGGCCTGTCCCAGCCTGCCGGCGCCTTCCAGCGACCTTCCACGGGCTCAAAGCACCCGTAGGGGACATCCCTGGCCCGGGCTTTTCTCAGGGGCACAAAATTGTAATGCCACCACTCCTTGGAAAAATTCCGAAACCCGTGGCGTTCCATGGCCCTCTTCAGTATCAGCCGATTTTTCAGCGGGACACCCTTCACACTCAGGGTGTGGGCCTTTTTACTCATGGAATCGAAGGGCGTACCCATGTCCAGGGGCTTTTTTGAGCGAAGGGAAAAGAGGGAGAGATCCACTGCGGCGCCCTTGTTATGGGATGAGGTGGGAGAGATATATCCCGAGGTCACCTGCCAGTAATTCCCGGAGCGCTTTGCCCACGCCAGCATGGCCAGGGTCGCCCGATGGGGGCGGTACGCGTCGAAGATCAGGAGCCCCAATCCCCTGCGGGCAAGCTCGCGGTGTACTTTCTTCAATGCCCGGGCGGCTCTGGTCCTCAGCCATGCTCCCGGGACACCGTATCCCTGCAGAGGCGCTCCAGTGAAGTTGTGGCGGGTGTGGTAGGCGATGTGAAAGCGCATGGTGGGACACAGTCGCCTGAGGTCGGAAAAACCCCGGGGTGGCTTGTTGGCATGGGCACCTGCGGGACCCGGCCTCCCCGGCGTTCCGAAGAGACCCAGAAACATAAGGGAGACCAGTGTTGACAGTGTCATGGGGACTCGTGGAGCAGGAGGAGAGTTTCCTACTCAACCACAAAGGGCTTGGTGCAGGTGGAGATTTCCATGAGGAGATACATCATAATCTTCTCCTGGAGCAACAGATTATACTGCTTGGGATCACCGTCAAAATTTTCCGAGTGGGTGTGATAAACGGTGTAGAGGACCTTGCCGCAGTAATAATTCCAGGAGACGGTCATGGGGTTGTTGTCATGTCCACCGGGGGCATTCCCCCGCATCCACACCTTGGGAGGATGATAGGCTACATTGTTGCGACAGTCGGGTTCCACTTCCTGGCACTCGCCCTGGGGGCCCGGAGTGATCTCGTGGATAATATCCCAGGCGGCATGGAGTATCATGGACTCACCGCGATTTACTTCAGTCAGTCCCAGCCAGCCGGCCAGTTCCGCATCCTCCGCGGTACCCGCAGGGCTGTATTCCGTCCAGTTGTTGCACGCATCAATACCGTCGGGGGAGGACCCGTCACCGCAGACAAAACTGCTCATATTGCCACTGTTATCGTCTTCAACATAAAAACTGAGGAACTCCGGCCAGGCCTGCTCCGCCCAGTCATAGGAGAAATCATCAACATAGAGTTTTCCCCCGTTGTTCACCCAATTTTTGAGGTTGGTGCGCTCCTCCGATGAGTCGAGGGCCGCCACGGAACCACCGCAGGTGATTATAATAATGTTGTATTTCGCCATCTCGGTGGGGTTATTGAGGAGCTCGTCGGCTTCCGACGCAGGAGGAGGAAATCCGATGCCACCGTCTGGGGAAATCTCCACAATCCGATCCCCGTCGTACTGGAACCCCAGGGCTTCCAGCATTACCCACATGTATTGCTCCCATGCACCCTTGATTACGGCAATTTTGGGGATCCATTGACCACCCGTGGGGTTGTGGGTGTTGGGGAGGGTCGTCATGGGGTTGGAGGGCATCCCCACGGGAGCTTCAAAATCGAAGGCCTCACCGGGACCGGGTGTGGTGAAATCTGTTACCCTGCGAAACTCACCCTTTTGAACCAGCAGCTTGAAGTTTGTGTTGGGGTAGGCGGTGATCTCGAAGTAGCCGTCCACATCGGTGATGACATGGTTTACACCCTCGGGCAGCTCCACGCACTCGTTGCAGTAGTTCCCGTCGATGGGATCGTCAACCCCGTGGGTGTAAACCGCCACAAGCGCCCCGGGGACGGGAAAACGGTTATTGTCAGCAACCCCGATATCATCGGAGCCCGGACCCCAGACCCTGCCACGCAAGATCGCCATCTGAACATTGTTCACGTTGTTCACGTTGTTCAGGTTATTCAGGTTGTTTACGTTGTTGCTGTTGTTGACATTGTTGGAGTTATTGAATCCAGAGTTATTACTGTCGTCGTCGCACCCACCAAGGGACAGTGCGAATAGCACAAGCAAAAGGGCGATGGTTCTCATGATGTCCTCCTATAATGGGGACTATACCAGACCCCGATGATCTATCAACTCCCTGTATAAAAAAATGTGGTTGCATAAGAACGTAACAATCGGTAACCCCGTGCGCCTTTTATTATGAGGGTCTATTGGGCGACGGGCTTCACCTCGGGCTTTTCGACCGGCTTCACCTCGGGCTTGGCTGCAGCCTTGGAGGGTTTATCAGCGGTCAGATTGTCGTTGAAGGGTTTCCCCGCCAGCACATTGGAGATGCAGGTGCAGTGCTGCTCTTTTTTAAAAGAGTAGCACATGGTCCCCACGGTCTTCCAATGCTTTTCCCAGCTCTGTTTGACAGCACAGGTGGTCTTCCACTGATCCGCGGGGTCATTGGCGATGAGCTTTCCACAACCATTTTCCATGATACGTTCGTGGATTTTTTCGCACATTTTACCGTATTCACACTTCCCTTTTTTGGCGCAGCCCAAAGGCAGAGTGAACAACAAGATGGCGAGCACGGTATATTTTTTCATGGTCAGACTCCTGAAAAGTGATGGGGCAAAGGGCCCCGACGAGAGATATTTCTTCTCCAATGTACTGAATTGCTCTTCAATAGCAACAGAAAAAACAGTTGAAAATTATTGAATTAAGGGGAAAATATAAGCACATCCCCAAGGAGGAGACCATGAAGCCTTCCGGCCCTATTCTGAAACTGGCCATTCTTTTAATGTTCATCGCTCAGGTGTCCTGCAGTTATGACCCCTCCGGTCTCCCCTCCTCCGATTCCCCCGGGTGCGGCAACAACCTTGCCGAAACTGGGGAGGAGTGCGACGGCACCGATATTCCCGATTCATGCGTGGGTCAGGGATTTACCGGCGGCATTCTCGGCTGCACCAGCCAATGCCGGTTCGACATCACCGGCTGCACCAGTACCTGCGGGGAATGTGTTCCAAACACTGCCAGGTGCACGGGGAACATGATCTACCAGTGCACCGACGATGGCCACGGCTGCGGACAGTGGATCATCGGGTCCGACTGCGACCTCACCGATCAGTACTGTGCTGAAGCGGATGGTCAGGCGGTCTGTGAGACCCAGTGCTCAGACCAGTGTACCCTTGACCGGACCCGCTGCCATGACACAACCTACATGGAGGAGTGTGTCAGTATTGCCGCCGGGGAGGAATCCTGTCTGCAGTGGGTCTTCGGCGATGTCTGCGGCCCTGGCTATGAGTGCCGCGAGAACACGGGGGGAGCCCAGTGTGTCTCTATCTGCGACAACCAGTGCACCCTGGGGGAAACACGCTGCTCCCAGGACAGCGAGACGGTTGAAAGCTGCATCACAGGTCCACAGGGCTGCACCATCTGGACCACCAGCGAAAACTGTCCCCAGAATGAAACCTGCATCGTCGTTTCATCATCGCAGGCCATCTGCGGGGTGTGTGATGTGTGTCCGACTGGCGCCATCAGATGCTCCGCCGGGGCTTTTTCCCTGGAGGAGTGTGTGACTGTCGGTGACTGCACCCGGTGGGAGACAGGGGATCCGTGCCCTCTGGACACCATCTGCACGGAAGAGGCCGGCGTCTCCGATTGTCGCCCCTGCCACAACTGCATAACCGATGAGCGCCGCTGTTCAACCAATGGAGCGGACATCGAACAGTGCCAGGAGGATGCCTACGGCTGTACCCGTTTTCAGCCCCTGGAGCACTGCGACATTTCAACCCTTTTTGCCTGCACAGACGATGGTACGGATCCCCTGTGTACTCCCCAGGGCAACACCTGCCCGGATCCTCAGTTCATAACTCTTCCCTTTCACTTGGAGCTCGGCTCAATGGACTCCTATACCAGCACCGTCGACTACAACCACAGCTATTGCGGCTATAATGGTTATACAAAACCCGATCTCTTTTTAGCTACCGTCCTATCCGCAGGTCAGCGGATCCACTTTTACGAGACCGGCACCGCCGACGCGGGACTTGCCATATCACAGAACTGCAACAATTACAGTTGCCTCGCCCAGGAGGACGACACCCAGACCCTCATCTTTGATGTCCCCTCCGATGGCACCTATATTTTCATTTTTGAAGAGACTTCAGGTTCGGGAAATGTTTCTCTCCATATTGAGGAGGTTCCCTCCATCTGCACACAAAGCGAGCAGGAGCCAAATAATGATCTGGCATCGGCTGATTCCTTCGTCACGCAACCGGAGTTCTACTGCCACTCCCTCACCGTGGGCACCGATAACGATTGTGTCAACTTTTCCGTCGGGGCCACGGGGGGCTCTCTCACCATGGAGACCGGCTCGGCCTTCGGCATGGGGACCTGTCCTGGAGACACCTACGTGGAACTGTTCAACGATTTCGGCGCGCCCATTTTCATAGATGATGACGACGGCAACGGCTCCTGCTCCCTCATGGATCACACCGTGGACCCCGAGGTGCGCTATCTGACTCCCGGGGAATACACCCTCTGTATCCACACCTATTACACCTACGAGACCATCGCGGGTCGCATCGCAACCCACATCGTTGTAGACCCGGCCACTTACACGACCCTGCTCCTCGAGGACTTCGAGGGTGGCACCTTCCCCCCCGCGGGGTGGACAACCCAAACCCAGGGAACCCCCACCACCGCAGGCTGGACTCCCGTGGTAATCAACGGGAATACCCAGGCACAGGTCCTGACGTCCAGCAGTGAAACGGGCGTCGGATACGGACTCCACACCCCTGCCCTCGACTTTTCGGGAACCACGGGAGGGGTGCTGCAGTTCATCACCCAGAACGACTGCGGTTACAACAACACCATGTATATCTACTATTCCACCGATGGGTTCCAGACAATGACCGCTCTGTGGACCGACAACTACAGCACCGACCCCCTTCGGCAGATGCAACTCACCCTGCCCCCCGCCCTCCTCGGCGAGAGCAGCGTGGAGTTTGCCTTCGTGGTCCTGGACAATTACAACTACGGGCAATGTCAGTGGTCGGTAGACGATGTCCTCATAGCCGTGTGGTGAGGTGCCCGATCAACTAACCCGGGAGCAATCCATGAAAACAATACTCACGATCCTTTCCCTCGCTGCTCTTGTGTCGTGTGGAAACACTACCCCCGAAAACCCCGAGACCAGCACAAACAGCAAGCAGCCCCCTCCCACGGTGCCCCAAAACGTTTCATCGAGTGAAAAGCCGCTAAAACCAGCGCCGGGTCCCTTTATTTATCCTTTTTCGGAAAAGTTCGGGGGCATGATCTATCAGATCAGCAAAACCCCGGGGAAACGCACGCCCTCGGGTACCACCCTGGTCCGCAAGGTCTATACCCTGAGAACACAGAAAGAATTTAAGGCCTTTGAGGCGCGGATTCCCAAAAATTTCATTTCCAAGGGACCTGCGCGACCCAACACCGATCCCATCCTGAACAGTCCCTCCCCGGATTTTTCCCGTAACATGCTCATTGTCGTGGAGTACGACTATATGTGGGAGAAGCCTGTGGTTGTGAAAATCACAAACACGCACCACAAACTCCTGGTCAAAGCCCGGTTTACCGAGAAACCCACCATCATGCAGCACGCGAACGGCGTCGCCTCCTATGGGGCGGTCTCGGTCCTGCAGTCTTCGTTGCCCGTGGAGCTTGTCCGCTGACCACAAACCCATTTCACAAAACAACCGCCAATGAAAGAACTGAACATGGACGCCCTCCCCGACCTCCACCGCCACCTGGACGGTTCCCTGCGGCCCAAGACCCTCCTGGAGCTGGCCAGAATACAAGGAATCGCCCTCCCCTCCGTTCCCCGCTTCTACCCCGCCATGGGCCTCTCCGAGGCGCTCTCCTGTTTTGCCACCACCCTCTCGGTGCTGCAGACTCCCCA
>JAHJLU010000062.1 GCA_018821745.1 Myxococcota bacterium
CTCACCTATTTTGCGGCGCTCCTCACCAGCGTCCTGACCCTGCTCTATTTTGTGCTCCGGGCGACTTCACGGCGGTGACGGCTGTTCAGAAAACTCTCGACGGGGCTTTGCTGTTAGAAACAGGCTCCGAGCCAGCCCACACCAACACTGATGCAGTGCTCACCGGTGTCGCACTCGCTGTCTATCCCCGGGTGGCACAGGCGGGCGCAGGTGTCCTGGGGTCCTCCAAGGAAGGAGAGGCAGACGTTGCCCGCTTTGCAACCCTTATACCCCTCGGACAGGGCCTGGCAGGGCTCCCCGTGGTCCGGGAGCAGGGCATCCAGGGAGATGTGGGTGATGGGGTCCGCGAAGCTGGCGCACAGGGCGTCTCCCTGATTGTCGAGCAGATAACAGTGTTTGCCCGTGGTGGGTATGTCACAGCCCGTGTCCATGATGGGATCGCACACGTCGGGACGGAAACAGACACCTGCCCCGTTGCCGTCGTCCACTTCCTTATTCACAATGCACACGCCGTTGGAGGGGCACACCGGGTTGTAGGTTCCATGACAGATGGGCATACAGAGCCTTTTCCCGATGATGGGAGTGCAGATGGCCCCATGGGGGCATCCGTACTCCGTAGTGATATCACAGGGGCCGTAGAAGGGCACCTGGGCGAACTCATCCTCGGGGAGGCACTGCATGATCAACTCTTCCTCCACGATGGACGAGGCGTCGGGGGCGCATTTGCTCATGGGGGAACAGTTGGGGTTCGGGGAGTTGAAGAAGATCTGGTCCGCGGTGCATTCACTGGTGCAGTTGTCGATGATCAGTTTGCAGCTCCCGTCACAGGAAAGCTCGCCCGAAGAGTAGCCCTGGTCGAGGCAGGAGATGTTCCCGAAATTTGTTCCGTCACACTCTTCTCCGTACTGGCCCTGGATAATGCCGTCCCCGCACTGACCCGCAGCCACGCAGCTCGATTTCTCGATGGTGCATTTGCTGGTGCAGTTGAGCACGCCACCGTAGTACCCGAAATTGGTGCAGTCCTCGCCGGCAAAGTCCTCGCCGTCGCACTCCTCGTCAATGTCGACGATGCCATCGCCGCAGTTATCAGTACTGACCACCTCTGAAGTGCAGCCCGTGGCTATCCACAGTGCTACGGCCATGAAAAAGAAAAGTCGCATGATATTACTCCTTGAATGCTGCTGCGAGTCCACGGGCGGTTCGCCCGGTGCTCAAGTATTTTCTGAACCTGATAAGCATGACACAGCCCAGGGGGGTGTTCAAGGACTCAGTGGATTTTCGCGGGATGTCTTTGCTGTGGTTTGAAAAATGCTCAGCAGGTCCTGGAGATTTTTCTGGAGAAGAGGTGGAAGGAGAGGATCTGCCAGAGCATGATGAGCCCCAGCATGGCGCTCTTTGACAGGGCAAGGCCACTGAAGGAGAAGAGTGTTTGGGTGCCCTGGGGATTTTGCGAGGGCCAGGGCCGTGCCGTGGGTTCCAGCAGGGAGAACCGATACCCCACGGAGACGGAGCGCTTGCCCCGGGTGGAGCCTGCGTCGGGAGGCAGCCGGTGCACCGCTATCTGGAGCCCCGAGACCAGAAAGAGAAAGATCAGGAGCGCCAGGGTCGAGAGCCAGGAGGCGCGGGCGGCCTGGCCCACAATGAGCTCGTCCCGTTCGTCGTTCTCGGTGATGCGTGCCAGGCGCGTGAGGATCATCTCCCGCATGGAGGGCAGCACCGTGAGGATAATGAGAAAATAGAGCAAAAGGGAGAGCCAGAGGAGAAAGTGGATCCCCAATATATCGAGGACAATTCCCGTGACACCCTGTGAGCCCGGGTTCCCTTTGGGGCCCGCGAGCACCGCGCTGACCACCAGCAGGATGATCACCAGGGGGCTGGCCCAGAGCACGTATCGGGCGATGAACCGGTTAATTTTCATGTAGGTGCTCATCCCGCTCTCCTTTGACGATAAACAGCTCGTTGATATCAACCTGAAAATAGAGGGCAAGGCGGAAGGCCAGATCCAGGGAGGGGTTGTAGTTTCCCTTCTCCAGGGCCACGATGGTCGCCCGGGTGACACCCGTGGCGTCGGCCAGCTGCTGCTGGGTGATTTTGTGAATGGCCCGAAAGACGTGGATGCGATTTTCCAGGACCAGTTTGCTCCGAAGGCTGCCCATGTTCGAACACTCCGCTGGGTGTTGCTATAATGCCCCCGGATCAATTGTGGCGAAGGAAGGAGAAATGTAAAGTATAATTTACATTTCTATTTTGCGGTGGTGCCGTCCCAGCCGGCGATGCGTGCCAGCATCCACCACATGGCCCGGCCCTTGATGACGCAGTTGAGGTTCGCCTCGGCGGGACTGTCGGAGTGGGCACAGCCTGCGGTGCCGTCGAAACCGTCCACGCCATCGCCCGTGGTGAGAAGGGCCAGCTCGGAGTCGGGGTTGTCGGCGATCCACTCCACGGCCCAGTTGCCTCCGTCGTAATCGAGGTTGTCGGCCATGTTGAGATCCCAGTAGTAGGCTCCGTCGGGGTCATGGGCTTCGATGTCGGCGAAGTCAAAGAGCCAGCGGTTGTGGGTGGCACAGTGGTCACGGATAAGCTCGTTGTTGTAATGCACGGAGTTCTCCGTGAGGTCCTCGCCCTGTGCCTCCGCGTGACCGGTCATGAACACAAAGGTGACACCGGGGTACTCGCTGATGAGCTTCTCCATATTGTCCACGTAGCGCTGGGCGTCGTGGGTGTTGATGCTGCACCAGGACCACCACACCACGTTGATGTGCTCGTTGCCTTCGGTGTTGAGGAGGGTGCGGGTGTCCACGACCCAGGGGGTGTCGCCGTTCTCGTCTTCCATGTCCCCCGTGCTCAGATCGGGATACTCGCCGGGGATGCCGTAGTCGTCGAGATCCAGGGCGTTCACGTCGGTGCCCGAGTCATCCCATGTGTAAAAAGAATTGTACGCCGGGTAGGCCGCCAGGGAGTCGAGCCCCGTTACCAATTGGCTGCCGTGGGAGGTGTGCTGGTAAACAATATGGAGGGAAGTCTTGGCCGCGGTGATGGCCGCCTCGGGGATGAGGGCCAGGTTGGTGTTGGTGTGGTCAATGACGAACCCGTTGTTGACATTGTTGACATTGTTGACGTTATTCACGTTATTGACGTTGTTCACGTTATTGACGTTGTTGACGTTATTCGCGTTATTCGTGTTATTCGCATTGTTGGCGTTGTTGGAGGACGAGCTGTCGTCGCTGCATCCCATGGTGGAGGCCAGTGCTGCAATCAGGTATGCGAGAAGCAGGTGTTTCATGATATCTCCTCTTTTTGTGCGGAATTTTTGAATAAATTCAAACCCGCACTGTGGGCGCCGCGGCGCTGTTGCGTAAAGTTTCACCCTATAACTGCACATCGTGCACTGAGAGCATACCAGAAGTATTCCCCGTGGCAACCCTGAGTTTCTCCACCAAAGGAAAGAGCGTATCACGGGTCGCGCCGACTCAGTCGACGGGTATCACGGTCCATGAATAGAGGACCCGTGCGAGACCTCCCTCTGGTTTTGTGTATTTCCACTTTTTAATCAGGGTGCAGATGCAGTCACCGACTTTTGGCGCGGCCAAATTTTTTGTCACGGTGCACTGGGGGGAGGTTCCATTTGGATGAATGAGGAAGCTCACGTTGATCGTCCCGGGCAGTTTGGCATCGGGAGTAAGCTCTTTTTTCAAACAATCGGCAGTTTCTCTTCGGTGTGCCCGGATGATGGCGCGGATCTCGTTGGGATCCAGTTTCCCGTGAACCGTAGCGCTGCCGCTGCACAGGCTCGCCTTCCGCTTCCCGATTATCACAACATTGGTGCCGCTGCTGCCTCCGAAACTGATCCCGCCACCTCCGCAGTTGTTTCTGCGGGGGGTGCCCGGGGGGAGTGACGCATCGTGCCCTCTCCTGACGGCATTTTTCATGGCCGCCATGGCGTCGGGCACAATGATCAATTCCGGGTAGGGAGGGATGCAGCGGCCCAGAGTGAAATCATGAGCGGACATTGAGATCTTTACTTTTGCTGTTGCGCTGGGTTTGTGACGTATTGGAAAGGTGACGCTGCAGATCGGGCCGTTCTTTGGGGAGGATTCGTTTTTTGCCGGTATATTCTGCAGCGCCGCAAAGAGGGGGAGGAGGGAGGCAACGAGCACCTTCTCCTCGAGAAACACAGAAACTGCGAAACTGCGGCTTTTTCCGGGAGGAGGATTTAGTTTCGGGGGGGAGCCTCCGGGTTCCCGGGGCAATGCGCGGGCAAGCCAGGTGTCAAAGACCGTCTGTCTCAGCGTGGCCGTGGAGGTGGGGTCCAGAGGGAGCGGCAGGGTAAGGGGGGCGTTAACATTTTTTCCGGCCTCCCTCTCACGGGGAGTAGGGTCTATCCCCATGGAGCCCCTGTTGATGTAGAAGACCATTTCCCGTTGCGCTATGGGAGTACCGGAAAAAAACGAGTTCAGCGGGGCGAGCATGGTGAGATGGTCTTTCCCCGGAATTTTTATGCCCAGCCGGCCACCTTGGTTGCCACTACTTCGGGCGATTTGGATGACCCTGCGCAGCAGCCCAAGGGGCGTGTCCCCGGTGGGAATTACTATAAAATCACCGGTGGTTGACCGGAACGCTTTGCCAAGTCTTTCCCATGCAGCGGCCCGGGATGAATCGGGGATCCCGAAGGGGGAATCAAATTTTACACAGTGGGACCCCGCCAAAAAGATACCCCGCTTGTTAATGACAACAACGGGCGCCTTCTCCAGACCCTTAACAGGTTCGCCCGCCAGGTCCACAAAATGCTTCGGCGCTGCTTTGGGTTTCTTCTGGCAGGAGAGCATTGCTGTGATGATGAACAGGACAAAAATGGGGTATTTCATGGCTCGTTCTTTCAGTGGCTGAAATTTGGCTGTGGAGAGTAACAATACCCCCACTGGTGCGGCAGTCAACCAAACACTGGACCACTCCACTCTCATTTTCTCAGGTTGTTGACCGGTCTGCCTCTTGTGGGTGCGGCCCGATGATGGTTTTCCCCGCCAGGACTTAGGGAAATTACCGGGTCAGTTCATTTATCGAGGCTGTGTGAAAATCCTGCTTGTCCTTTGGCCCCGTCGGGTTATGCTCTGGTTCTGGAGGTTTTTATGCACCATCTTCGTTCCCTTTTTGTCTGCCTTCTCGTCTTTGTGACTCTCCCCCTGGGGGCCAATGCCCAACTTCGCCGTGACATCCGGCGCTGGAAACCCCTTGCACAGACCCCGTTTAGCCTCTGGAACTCCGAGATAGAGTTGAAAATAAAGGAAGGCTACGCCATCTCCGTGCGTGGGGAGGCCATCCTGGATGCCAGGGGCAAGGTGATCCTCTCGCTGAAAAATGAACTGAAGGGGCTGCCCTTTATCGCATCAAGGCAGGCCTTTGGTCTTGATCTGCAGGCCGTAAGAGCGCTGGTGAAGCGTGCGCGGAGCCGGTGCAGGTGCAACGTGGCGGATCTCTCCCTCTATGTGACCTTCAAAACCAGCGCCACTGAAGCACAGCGGTATGCGCTCCTTGAGCGGCTCAACGATCACCCGGCCGTGGAGATTGCCTACCCCAAATCCCGACCGGTCAGGCCACCGGTTGATATTCCTCCCACCACACCCGACTACAGCGGCAACCAGGACTATTTTGGAGCCGCTCCCTCTGGGATCGCCGTGGACGCGGTGCGCTCCATGCCCGGTGGTCACGGCGAGGGGATCCATGTGGTGGATGTGGAGTTCAACTTCCATGCGGATCACGAAGATCTGGAGACCTGCAAGAACGCCGTAATTCCCGGTGCTACCGGCCTTTATAGCGATCCCGAATATGTATATCACGGGACATCGGTGCTGGGGATCCTCTTTGGTGGGGACAACGGCTACGGCGTGACAGGATCACTCACAAAGGGTGTCTGCCACTTCTCTCCCGATTACAGTGACTACTGGGGGTACGATGTCGCCCGGGGGATCACCAGCGGCGCTCTCGCTGTGGACGCGCCGGCCATTTTCCTCCTTGAAGCCCAGGAGGGTGGTCCCAACTATGATCCCAATACCGGCGCCGGGCTGATCCCCAGCGAGTGGCTCCCCGGTGTCTTTGATGCCATCTCCGCGGTTGTGGCGGCGGGCTATGTGGTTGTCGAGGCGGCGGGGAACGGCTGGGAAGACCTGGATGATCCCGTCTACGCAGACCATAGGGACGAGAGAGGCAACGTAGCGGTAGGTCTTGTCGGGGAGCCAGGCTTTCATGGCTTCCGTACCTCCACTTCTGACCGGCAGGACTTCGGCAGCGTCACCGTCTCGCCC
>JAHJLU010000063.1 GCA_018821745.1 Myxococcota bacterium
AGGCCCCGTGGATGCCAAAGGACTCCTTGAAAAACATCACCCAGGGGACGGCCTCAAGGTAGTAGGCGTCTTTGGAGCGCTGGCGGTTAAAGGTCTGGTAGGCCAGCTTCCAGTATACACGGTGGATCCCCGTGGGGGTCTCGTCGGAGCCTGCGGTGAGGAAGACCTTGCGCAGCGTGGCTCCCTCAAAGGCATAGAGAATGTTCTCTTTGAGGTCCACGTGGACCCATCTCTCGTTTTTGGCCAGCTCTTTGGGCGCCGCCTCCACGTTTCCGTGGGCCACGTTGAGGTGGGAGCGTTTTACGAACAGCGGTTTCTTTGTGCGCAGCCTCAGCCAGGGCCCGGCGGTGGTCTTTACCTGCCGCACCGCGTATTTGGGGAGCACAGACACGGGCTTGTATTCAGCGCCTTTTTTCTCATAGACCCAGGAGCCTTTTGGTTCGGTGACGAAGACCAGGGGGAGATCTTTTTTCTCGGCCATGATCCCCCGGAGCGGGGACTCGGGCCAGGGCTCCACGGCGTTCTCCGGCACGTAGCCGTTAAAATAGAGTTTAAAATAGGGAAACTTGCCGATAAAGCGCTTCTCGGTGGGCAAAAAGCCCCGCAGTTTGCGCAGTCTCACCAGCTTTCCCTTGGCCAGGTGGCCCATGGAGGGGGCGAAGTAGGTGAACTTCCCCGTGCCCTTGTACCATTTCCCCGTGGCAAAGGAGCTGTTCCAGTTACGCAGCTGCCCCGCGGGCTCTATGGAGGGGATAAACCACCCGGAGCAGACCCAGGCCCTGGATGCGAGCTGGTACCAGTAGCCGCCCTTGCATTTCTTGCCCCGCCGGGTAATGGCGTAGCGCCCGGGACCCCGGATCATTCCCCGCTCTTCCTTGAGAAAAACGGGCTTGGAGTAGACCCGGATAGTCCCCTTGAGGATACTGCCGGAGACAGCGTTTTTCATGGTGGGGGTGAAAAAGGTGATGATCAGGGGGAGCAAAAAAGCCATGGAGCGCCCTTAACGGTAGATGCGGTAGTCGACGTGGGGGAAGATGTTGTCGAGGGCTTCCACCTTGGTGAGCCACTGGGGATCAATGTTGAAGCCCATGAGCTCATCGTAGAGGCGTGTGAACCGGCGGATGTGGTTCACGGTGCGCTTGACGGCGTACTCCACCATGGTGTCGGATTTAATGATGAAGGCCCAGTCGGAAGCCTGCGCGAGCAGCAGCTCCCGTGCCATCTGGTTGAGCGCGCGGGCCTCGAGCTCTGTGGGCTCGTGGAAGCGGTTGGCCGCCTCGGTCATGCGATCCTGGGCCTTGTGCAGGTAGCGGTAGATCCAGGCGTTGCAGTCCGAGAGCCAGAACTCGTGGTATCCCGAGGCGCCCCAGCTTGACTCCGCAGGCATGGAGACCTGCTGGGTGGGATGCAAGGTGAGGTACTCCCGCATGTGGGTGAGTTTGATGACATCCTGATCGTAGGCGACCTTGCGGATGAGGTACTCGATCCACCATGGACCCTCGTACCACCAGTGGCCGAAGAGCTCTGCGTCATAGGGGGCGAGCACCACCGGCGGAATATCCATGTTCGCGGCGAGATGGGTGATCTGCTGCTCGCGGTTGTACATGAAGTTGGAGGCGTGCATGGCGGCACGTTCCTTTGCCCAATAGGGATCGTAGGGCTCCTTCTGATCGGTCTTGCCCGTGATTCTGTGATACTTGATGCCCGTGTTTTTCCGTTTGCCGTCGGGCTGGACATAGGGGGCGATGTATTCGTCGTCGAGATCGTAGCCGATGTCACGGTAAAACTCACGGTACATGACATCACCGGGGTATCCGGAGTCCTTGGACCACACCTGCACCGAGGTCTCGAGATCGCGCCCGAAGGCGGCCACTCCGCTGCCCTCGCAGAAGAGAGGGGCGTAGTTTTTGTGGCGGGGCCGCGGATGGGCGTAGTTGATGCCGTGGGTGTCCACGATGAAGTAGCGAAGGCCGTAGGCGGCCAGAATCTTGTCGAGCTCGGGGTAGAAGGCGCACTCGGGGAGCCAGATGCCTTTGGGGGCCTGGCCCAGGAGGCGGGTGTGGTTGTCGACGGCGACGCCGATCTGGGCCCGCACGGACTGGGGGTGCTTGCGCATGAGGGGGAGATACCGTGGGTGGCTCCGCAGGTGATGATGTCGAGGTTCCCCGTGTTCATGATCTCGCGGAAGGCACCCACCAGATCACCCTGCCATCCGTTCCAGAAGTCGCGGAAGCTCATGAACTGATCCCGGTAATGGATGGAGAGGTAATTGAAGTGTGCGTCGTCCTTGGTGCGCAGACACTCCTTGTCGGCCAGCTCCACCATCTTGTCGAGGTGCTTGCCGTAGCGCCTCTTGAGCACGTCGTCCGCCAGCATGGAGAGCAGCGTCGGCGTGAGGGACATGGTCATTTTGTAGGGGACGCCCTCACTCTCCAGGCGGTTGTACATCTGGAGGAGGGGAATATAGGTTTCGGTGATGGCTTCGTAGAGCCAGTCCTCTTCCAGGAAGTTGGAATATTCCGGGTGACGGACAAAGGGAAGATGGGCATGTAGAACGAGGGCTAAATATCCTTGAGGCATGGTTGACTCCATGAACGGTACCATAGCAAAATGGCAATTAAACTCCACCAATATGAAATCATCAATGGTGAGGAGATTAAATAACTATAAAGTAACAGAAACTGCGGCTCAGCGGCGCACATTTCTCTCGATGGTGATGGTGATGGAATACTTCTCGCCCTTCTCACCCATGGCCGTAACCTTGTGACTCACGTCGGTCTGGGGGAGGGGAAGGGTCAGGGAGAAGGTTCCATCGGCATTTACCGGTGTCTCTTGACCATCGATAGTAAGGGATGCCTGGGGTTTTGTGGCGCCGAAGACTCTCAGATTTCCATCTACGGTGAGGGGAAACCGCTCCACATGTCCCCGGTCATCCTTGAGGGAGACAAAGGAAGAGACTCTGTTTCCGCCGGGGCTGGTCATGGCGCCCTCGAGACCGAACCATGGTTCCGGTTCGGTGGGAGTCCCCATGAGGGGAATGGAGGGGGATGTCTGGTATGGATGGGTGTGCACCTGAGAATCCCCGTGAAGGGGGATCTGTGAGCCCAGCCAGTTGGAAGAGATGCCGTCGGTGGTGAGGCTGAGGGATTCGTGGAGGGGGAGCGTGATAAAGACATCGTGGACCCAGGGGCTCTGGCTGCCGGGAGGGGGAACGACGCCGTCGGAGGTGCCGATGGGGCTCCAGGAGCCATCGGGCATGGCATATCCAAGCTCCGCCATGAAGCGACGCCCCTCGGAGGGGACGGGAATGTACCAGAATCGGGCCAGCTCGTTGAGCCTGAAGCGATGGGTGGACCAGGCGTTGTTGCCGGAGAAGTCAATATGCGTGATGTCGTGAAGCTTCAGGTAGAGGGTTCCCCCGTCATATTTTCCCTTTGCGGCGCGGGTCTCCTCGCTGATGTCCCAGTAGCACAGGAGCCATCGGGGATCCCGGGGCATCAGGTGGATGAATCCGTCGCCGTAGCCCATGGGGAGTTCAGGGAGATCCTTGTCGATTTCCCTAAGCTCCTCGGGGGTGATGGTCATCCCGTTGCGGTGGAGGGCATCTCCCTCGTACCGGAAGCTCTCAACACGATTTTTTGCGAGGGCCTCGTCGGAGAGTTCCGAATCGGGAGGCAGGGAGTCTTCGTCGGAGAGGTCCATTCCCGTGAGGCTGATAACCTTGAGGGAGGGTGTGCTGCGGGGTTTTTTCTTCGCCAAGGTGGCACTGGGTGCTTTGTCCCTGGGAACTTCGGCGGCAACTTCGGTGGCTGGTATGGAGGAGAGCGCGGAGGCTGGTTTGCCTGCCCTGGGTTCTTTGGTCGCTGCAGCTTTGACTGCCTTTGTCTCGCCTGTTTTTTTCCGCGTTTTCACCACGGGAGTGGTGATGGAGTCAATAAACTCCAGCGCCTTGGTTTTCAGACTCTCTCCCCCCGTCTTGACCATATCCTTGATCGAATCAATGAGTTCGCTCTTTGTCAGGCGGGAGAATCCAGAAACTTTGAGTTTCTTGGCCAGGTTCAAGAGATCGCTCTTTTTCATGTTTTCCATATCTTTCAGGGTCATAAATGACCTCCTGCTTTCAAAAATGCACTCCCCGGGAACCACAGGTTCGGAGAATGGTCAATAGTATCAAAGGTCAGCCTCTAGCCAGAAGACATCCTCCTTAGCAACGAGATGCTTCTTTCGCTTGTGGCTGGAACTCACCCCAATTTAGGGTGGGATTTGTTTTTGTCAACAGTTACCGTGGGAAACAGTGTAAGCATTGTGTGAGTTGTTGCGCAAAAGAGGCCCTGTAAAGGCTGGCAATACCCCGACAGTTCATAAAAAGTGTTATTGTTTTTGTCGAATAATGAGGTGCCTGGGGTGCTGCCCCGTGTAAAGCGGGGTCACAAAACTCCGGACAATGCGCGGGAGATTCTGGGGGGTGCGGATCTGTTTCTTCAGGAGCAAAGCCTCAATCGCCGTAATGAGCGTCTGCGTCAGGGTCTCGGCGTCGAATGATTTGAGGGCCTCCATGCCGTCTTCGGTCTGTTCGAAGGTGAGGGCCCTGAGGTTGGGACCGTGAATTCCCGCCAGATGCGCGAGGAGCCAGGTGCGGAAGAGATCTCCCAGGGTGACCTGGCCGGGATGGGGCTTGTTGGTCTTGACCAGACCCTCTTCCGTGAGGAGGGTGGGGGAGATCTCCAGGCCGTTGAACAGGAAACCCTTGAGCATGCTCATGTCTTCGATGAGGCTTGAGGCGGTGGCCACATCGGTGAGGGTGTGGAAAAACCGCTCTTTGGGCTCTCCCATAATGGCCAGGTTGAGTCGCGGGTGGCCCTTGGTGAGGGAGTTGTAGAATGCCGCCCACGGCCCTTCAAGCAAGGTGGAGGTGCGTGGTGAGAGGCTGATGTGGCCACTCCTGGAGAGGGTGAGGGCCAGCCCCTTGAGCTGGTGAATCAGGGAGTATCCCACCTGGAACACACGGGTTGAGGCGATTTCACTCACTACTGTGGCAAAGTGTTCTTCCTGGTTGCGCGCGATATAGGTCACGCCGAGATCCAGACAGGTGGCGGCGAGCTCCGCGGTCTCCGAGAGACCCTCATCGTCATCGCCCATTACCCGATCCGCCGCGGCCATGCGGTTGAAGAGGCTGACAACGCTCACGGTGACCCGGTCACGCTCCTGATCTGAGAGGGTGGAGAAGGCGCGGAAAAATGGTCCATCGCCAAAGAGGGCGGGCGGCACCGTGGAGATGGGCAGGCTCCCGGTTCCCTTGGGATCGAGTATCTTGCTGCCCAGGGTGACCGTAGTGGGGTCGATCCACTTATAGACAGAGAGGGCTTCAATGTAGTCGTAAAAGCCCGCGTCCTCGATGCGCCCCTTCATCAATTTGTAGGCCGCCTCTTCCAGGTAGAGCTCTGTGCCCCACATGGAATCCATGATGATGGAGCGGGCGAGATCCTGATCGTAGCGATAGAGGTTGCTGATGAGGTCAGTGACCATAAACCAGGTGTTCTCGTCGGTCCCTTCCCGGGGATAAATCTCAAAGAAGGTGTCCGGGGTTTGGTAATAGGGGATGTGGTCAAATTCGGGAGACTCCACCTCTTTGAGGTTATAGACCACGGCGCTTTTGAGCAGAAACAGAGCTGACAGCTCGGGATCCGACTTTGCGACGATGTCGCCCAGCTTTTCGAACCCGAGCATGGAGAGCGTTGAGATCCAGTCCAGGTATTTGGCCAGGTTGACCTCATCTCTGTTCCAGCAGTCAAAGTCCATGGCCGAACAGATCTGGGACGGAGTGGCCAGGGAGAGAAACTCCAGGGAGTCTCCGATTCCCACGCGGGTCACCAGTGAGTACAGATCGTGGGGACGCAGCGCCGGGATCACCTTGTTGACATCGGGCAGGTTCCAGATGGGTTCCAGGGAATGTTCACGGCGGGCCTTGGCGAGGGCCTTCATAATGTTGTCGTCGGTGGTGGTGAGGTTATTGTTCGTCATGTTTGAGCTCCACCTTTTTGGGAGTTTCCTGTTGATCGCTGGAGGTGAACAGCTTGGAGAGTCCTTTGACAGAACGATCACAGCCCTTGGTGGTGATCATGACAAAGGCAATGAGTACTGCAAATCCTATGATAACTTTGTCAAACATGGCACTCTTCGGAGAGTGGCGATAGAGCGAGGTGCGCCTGCGCCTTCGGACCGAGGGAGGGAGCGGCTCCGCTTCCCAGTGCTTGTGGCGTTTTTCTTTGCCGGTTTTGGTTTTCTTCGTATTTGAGGACATGATGATACTCAGGAGT
The DNA here is from genome assembly GCA_018821745.1 of Myxococcota bacterium. Taxonomy (GTDB): domain Bacteria; phylum Myxococcota_A; class Polyangia; order HGW-17; family HGW-17; genus SZUA-580. The sequence continues at coordinate 6,318 of JAHJLU010000063.1, forward strand.
TTAGTGACCAGGCGTGGAGTAGCCGCAGTTGGATGGAGTTACCACCCCTGAAATTGTCTCTCTCTGGAACATAAATGATATTCAGTTCTTGGTCAGTTTCAAAGGTGAGTTTTCCCATGTTGAAGCCGATGGCACGTTTGGTCAATTTGGTAACAGGGTCACGGAGCACCAGGCTCAGGTGAACCCCCCGGGGATATCTCGAGGAGACTACCTCGACCTTTTCGCTCATGAGAACAGGCTCGGGGTTTCCGTTGCCAAAGGGAGAGAGCGCCTCCAGCTCGTCGAGCAGCGCAGGAGAGACCTCGTCGAGGGTGATGAGGCCGTCGATGGGGATGATGAGGCCATCGTCGTCCTGATGGGAGGAGAGGGCTTCATCGAAGGCCTTGGCGAAGTTGCCGATCTCCGAGATCTTGATCTCGAGTCCCGCCGCCCCGGCGTGGCCCCCGAAGGTGAGCAGGTGCTCCCTGCATTTTTCCAGGGCCTTGAAAATATTAATATTGCCATGGGATCGAACGGAGCCCCGGCCACGATCCCCTTTAATCCCGATAACCACGGCGGGCCGCTTGAAGTGCTCCGCCAGCTTTGCTGCCACGATCCCCACGATGCCCTGGTGCCAGCCGGTGGAGGAGACAACGACTCCCCATCGGTAATCCAGTGAGAGGGAGGCCTGGTTCATGGCTTCAGTGTAGATTCGCTCCTGAAGCTCCTGACGATGGGAGTTGAT
>JAHJLU010000707.1 GCA_018821745.1 Myxococcota bacterium
CAGACCTTTTCCCTCAACAAGGGGGACGTCCTGCAGCTGGTGTCCAAAACCGACTTCAATGTTGCAACCTGCCCCGATGTCGGGACTAAAAGCAGCCCCGACGCCGACATGTTCGAATTTTGCACCGGGGGTAACACCTACGACCTCACGGGCTCCCGGGTGACAGCCTCGGCTCCCGTGGCGGTCTTCGGCGGACACAACTGCTCCAATGTCCCCTACAATTACCGCGCCTGCGATCACCTCGAAGAGTTCATGTTCCCCCTGGAGACCTGGGGCAGCCACTTCTTCGTGGGACTCACCCATCCGGTTGAGGAGCTCACCTCCGAGACCAACGTGGTGCGCATCCTCTCGGGAGCCACACAGAGCATCAGTGTCACCATTGAGCCCTCGATCCACGGCACCATCACCCTGGAACCCGGTGAATACTTCGAGTTTCTGCCCCCCCAGGGCAACCACCTGGAGATCACCGCCACGGGGCCCATCCTCATTGGCAAGTTCACCGTGGGACAGCGTTACTGGACCGAAAGCCAGAGCGCTTCCGGGGATCCCGCCTTTGGACTGGTCATCCCCCTGGAGCAGTACCGGAATCAGTACACCTTCACCACGCCCACCTCCATGACCGTGAACTATGTCAACGTCATCGCGCCCATCCCCCAGGACGGCGACACACCCATTATTCTCGACGGCATCAACCTCACCGCCGACATGTACGAGCCCATCAGCGGCGGATACGGCATCGCGCGGGTCGACGTGACCGCCATGGGTTCCCAAGGCTCCCACAGCATCCACTGCCCCGACGAGTCTGTCCGCTTCGGCATCGAGGTATACGGCTTCGCCAACTACACCTCCTATCTCTACCCCGGCGGGCTGGACCTCAACCTCATCAATCCCATGGAATAGTTGCGCCATAACACGGTCAGGTTGCCAAGGAGGGGTTCGTGGGGTATATTCCATTACGTCCTTTTGGAAATGGAGCCCCATGAAACAGAAACTTTTTTTTTCAGCAGTCATTTTTCTCGGACTGTTCGGGTGCCACCTGGTCCTCCCCATTGCCGACAACATGGAAGAGAATCCGTCTTTTTGCGGGAACGGGGCGCTGGATACGGGCGAAACCTGTGACGCCACTCTCCTCAACGGCGCCTCCTGCCTGACAGAGGGGTTCGATTACGGTGAAGTAGCCTGCACCGCTGATTGCAACCTCGATACCACCGGGTGCAGTTACAACACCGAGGAGTGTGGTGACGGAACGCGCTCCAATACCGAGATCTGCGACGGAACCGACCTTGGCGGCGAGAGCTGCACCTCCCTGGGATACCACGGAGGAGATCTGCTCTGTGACTCCCTGTGTGAGTTCGATCTCACCTCCTGTGAGGCCGAGGGAATCTGCGGCGACAACACGGCCGACATCTTTTACGACGAGGCCTGCGACGGGACCGACCTCAACAACAAGACCTGCCTGGATTTCGGCCTGCGGGCCGGGACTCTGGAATGCAACGGAGAATGCCAGTTCGACACCACCGGGTGCGGCGGACGCTGCGGCGACGGGATTCTCCAGACCGGGGAGGGAGAGACGTGCGACTCCACGGTTGTGCCCACCTGCCTGAGCGCCACGGGTGACCGCTTTGGGTCAACAACCTGTAACGGCAGCTGCACCCTGGACACCGACTGCTACAGCGTGATGTTTTACGGTTCCACCGAGTCCGACGCGGGAGCATCCCTGATCTTTGATGCCCATGGGAACTTTTACGTCACTGGCTGGGCCGGCGGTGTCATCGATGGACAGACCCCTCCCGGCGGATGGGATGTATTCCTGACCAAATTCGACAGCACGGGGACAAGGCTCTGGACACGCATCTACGGCAGCACCGGCATGGACTACGGGCTGGCCATCGCCCTGGACTCCAACGACAATGTGTATGTCGCGGGACAGGCCGCCGGGGCCTTCAACGGTGCCACCTATCTGGGCGGAACTGATGTCTTCCTCATGAAGCACGGTCCCGACGGGAACCACTTCTGGACGCGATTTGTGGGCACCTCCTCCAACGAGACCATCGGCGGGCTTGCCATCGACGCCGCCAACCGTATCACCGTAGCCTGCACCTCAGAGGGCCCCGTGGGGCACGTCAGCAATATAGGCAACACCGACGTCTACCTCACCCGCTTCGACACGGACGGCAACATCACGTGGACCCATGTTTACGGCTCATCGGCGGCGGACAGCGTCTCCGACATCCGGACCGATGCCTCGGGAAACCTCTACGTCACCGGCACCACCGGGGGAAACTTCAATGGCCAGGTTGGCCAGGGTGGCACCGATATGTTCATCCTCAAGACCGACACATCGGGAACCACCGTCTGGACGAGGGTGACCGGCACCTCCTTCGACGAAACGGGAGGAGCCCTGGCCCTTGATTTGGCAGGCAACGCTCTCTACGCGGGAGGAAGCACCCGGGGCAATTACTTGACTCACATCAATCTGGGTGAGACCGACCTGCTGGTGGTCAAGCTCTCCATGGACAACGCCCCCCTGGGGAGCGCCCAGTGGGGTTCAAACACCACCGAAAGCATTAACGGACTGGCCCTCGCCACCGACGGCACACTCTACGCCGCCGGGAGCACCCAGGGGTCCATCAGCGGTGTTACCCCCAGCACCTATGGCGACATCTTTGTCACGGCCCTCTCCTCCTCCCTGGTGGTGGGTAACACTTTCCAGACGGGCACCCCCGGGTTCGATCTCCAGTACGATGTGGCGACCGATCCACAGGGCGGTGTTATCCTTGTGGGAGGATCCTCCGATGGTTTCATGGGGCAGACCACCACGGGGCTTTGGGACATCTACCTGGTCCATTACCAGGACTGATCCCCCGGGGAACACCCCGCCTCCTCGCTGTTAGGTTGCATCTACTGGAGCAGAAAATCCTTGACCACAGCCATGTGCTGCATGCCCTCCGCGGCGGAATCTGTTGTCAGCGCCGGGGGGAAATACTCGTCGAGCAGCACCTGGGTGAAGGTCCGGGTGTCAAAGACCAGACCGTCGGTGTAGGTTCGCTCCACCGACCCAAGGTTTGAGTGAAATATTACGGGGACCTGGTAAGCGCTCATGGCCGCGTCGGTCAGAATGAAGTCGTAGTGGCTGCTCCGCGGGGCGTTGGTGAACTTGTTACCGTTGTCGTCCACGGGAAAGGGCGTTGTAATATCAAAGGTGCTGTCCAGCCCGAAGCCGCTGGCGGAGACAGTGGTCGTCCCGTTAAAATCACCGCCCACGACGTAATAGAATTTCCCCGGATTTGCCAGCTTGTGGAGATTGACCTCATTGACAATCACCTGGGCCGCCGCCACCTGATCCGCAGCGGGGCTGGTGTGCAGATGCACGCTGATGACAAAGAGATCCACGGGGCCTGGCAGATCAATCTGGGCCCAGAAAAGCTCCCGGTTGGACAGCGATGGATCATCCCAGTACCCGCTGGCCAGGATGGGCCACCTGCTGATCACACCGTTGGGCAACTGGAACCCCGTGCTGTCCAGGGCGTAGTAACTGGTTCCGACGATGGCCCGGGAGAAGTCCTGATAGTTGGCCACGGTCTTGCTCATGTAGGTCATCTCCTGCACCAGCACGATATCCGGCAGCAGGGCTGTTAAAATCCTGATGCCGTGCCCCGGATCGTAGTTCTGATAATTGCCGCTGGAGAGATTTCCCGCGATGATACGGATCGGCAGGCTGCCGCTGAACTCGCCCACGGACACGGAGGCGGTCTGCGTATCGGTGGACTCCCCATCGGTGCAGATGATGCCGACAAAGCAGGAGGTGCCACCCGTGCCCTCCTGGGCCACAAAAGAGTAACTGTTGCCCGTGATGGTTCCACCGCAGGTATCGGTGGCTGAGTCCACGGTGACCGTCACGCCGTCGCCGTCGGGGTCCAGACAGAGAACGGGGTAGGTGTAGTGCATTCCTTCCGTGACAGTGTCCGGTGCAGTCGATGTCACCAGTGGGGCCGTGTTGGTGCAGGAGATCATCAACGTTTGGGTGTCACTGCCGGGGGGAAGCCCCGAGTCCGTGATCCGCAGATAGATCCCGCAGGTCTCCACATCGCCGCAGATCCACTGGACGAGCCCCGAGGCGTCCACCGTGGAATCGAAAGCGCAGTCGGAGTCGGCGATGGACCAATCCAGGGTGTCGTCGGGCAGATCTGCGTCGGTGGCGAGGGCCTGGAAACTGCCGCCATGCCCCCAGTGCGTCTCGACCTGGGCGGGGAGATTGGTGATCTGCGGCAGACTGTTGGCCACGGTGATGGCGATGACAAGGGTCTGCAGCGCCTCAAGGCCCGAGCTGTCAGCGCAGGTGATGGAGAGTACGCAGGTGGTCCCCGCGCTGCCATCGGTGGCAGCAAAGGTGTATGTACCGGTCCCGTCTCCCTGATCTTCCAGTTGGCCCCCGCAGGTATCATCCTCAGAGAGGACGAGGACCAGCTCGTCGCCGTTGGCGTCGGTGCATTGAACCGGGTAGGAGTATAGCGCTCCTTCGGTGGCGAAGGCGACAGGGGTGGAGACGAACACGGGCGCTGCGTCATCGAGGATGCACTGGAGGTCCAGGGCGTGGTACCCCGTATCACAGTCACACCGTGGATTGCCGTCGTCGTCCTGCACACAGGTGCCGGTCCCCGAGCAGTCGATCTGATCGCAGGGATCCACGGGACTCTGAGCCCCATGGGGGGCGCAGCCGGACCACAGGGTCCCTGTTATTATCAGCACTGAGAGAAGAGCGGGGAGAAAATGGCGTGACAGTATAAACATATTGAGCACTCACCTGCGGGTAATGATACAACACATTTTCATGGTTCTGTCGAGGAAAGAGACTGCACAAACTCACCTTCCGTGCCCCTCACCTGAGGCATTGCATTTCCATTCCCGTTTTGTATAATCGCCCCGTCGTCCGCGGCACAAACCCTGACCATCCATAAAGGAGCTCTCATGTCCAGCACCCCCTCCAATCTCAACGTGACCTATATGGGCCTCTCCCTCCCTTCGCCGCTGGTGGCCGCATCCTCCAGCATGACCCACACCCTGGACGGCGTCACCGCCTGTGCATGGGCAGGAGCGGGCGCTGTTGTCCTCAAATCCCTGTTTGAAGAACAGATCACAGCCCAGGTGGAGCACGAACTGAGCCTCACCGAAGATTCACTGTATCTGGCAGAGGCCGCTGACTATGTGCGCAACTACACCACGGAGAACGCCGTGGGTGATTATCTGGAGCTCATTAAAAAATCCAAAGCCGCTGTTGACGTACCGGTTATCGCGTCCATTCACTGCGTCACCCCCAGGGGCTGGACACGTTTTGCCCACGAGGCTGAGCTGGCGGGAGCCGACGGGATCGAGTGCAACGTCTTCATCCCCCCCTTCGACCAGAAGCTCAAGGGGGCCGATCTCGAGCAGCGGCACCTGGATATTGTGGCCGCCATCCGGAAAGAGACCTCACTCCCCATCGCGCTGAAGGTCGGCTACTACTTCTCCAACCTCTACCGCACGCTCCTGAAATTCGGCCGCAGCGATATCCAGTCCCTGGTCCTGTTCAACCGGTTCCTCTACCCCGACATGGACATCAGTACCATGAAAATGAACAGCAGCAGCGTTCTGAGCACTTCGGCCGACGCGCTGCGGAGCCTTCGCTGGATCGGAATTCTCTCCCCGGAGATTCCCGTTCAGCTCGCCGCCTCCACGGGTATCCACGACAGCGCCGATGCCATCAAGCAGCTCCTCGCCGGTGCCCAGGTGGTGCAGGTGTGCTCCTCCCTCATTAAAAACGGGCCTGGCCACTTCAAGACCCTCAACGAGGGCATCTCAGGCTGGATGGCGGGGAAAGGGTTCTCCTCCATCGACGAGTTCAGAGGTGCCCTGGCCTGCGACAAGAACGACATCGGCGCCGCCTACGAGCGGGTCCAGTACATGAAGCTCTCCTTCGGCGACAAGTCCTGACCTCCTCCATGCAACAGAAATCTTCACGGGTCCGGCGGGCCTGCAGTTGAGAATTCCATTCACATCCCCGGGGCTTTGCCCGGGCTCGTTATAAAGCAAGGAAGGTAACAATGTCAGGATTTTCCTCCACCAGGTCTTTTTCAAAACTTCAAAATCATTACGAAGCATTAAACCCCATCCACATGCGGGATCTTTTCGCCTCGGATCCGGAGCGCTTTGCGCGATTCAACCTTGTGCTGGGGGACATCCTGTTCGATTATTCAAAAAATCGGATCACCAGGGAGACCATGGCGTTGCTCTTTGATCTCGCCCGGGAGCAGGACCTCCAGGGAGCGATCACCGCCATGTTCGGTGGTGAAAAAATCAACAACACCGAGGGGCGGGCGGTGCTCCACACGGCCCTCAGGAATCGCTCCGACAGGCCCGTCCTCGTGGACGGCGAGGATGTGATGCCCGCTGTGAAACAGGTCCTCTCGCGCATGGGGCGCTTCGTCGACGAGGTGCGCTCGGGCCGCTGGAAGGGATTCACGGGGAAGCCCATTACGGACATCGTGAACATCGGCATCGGCGG
>JAHJLU010000708.1 GCA_018821745.1 Myxococcota bacterium
CAGTTGATCCACCAGCTCCATGACAGGATCCATGGCGCTCTGCCTGAGAACATCCACCTCGTCGGAGGGACCCACAAAAATAATATCCCGCATGGAGAAATCCCACAGCCGCTCAAGGGTCGCCATGTTCACCGACTCATAGCGAAAGCAGGGACCCACGGCGGTGCGGCACACAACCTTGTCGAGCACCCGGTTCTCCAAGGCCTGGTATAAATGAAAACAGACCGCGGGAGAACAAATGTGCCCCGTATTTTTCTCGAGGGGCTCGAAATCGACGATCCCCTCCTGGGCCTTGTCTGAGAAGGCCTGGATCTTCTCGACATCTTCAACCAGGTGGGACGCCAGGGTGATGTGGTGTGGGAATGAGGAGAAGTAGTCAGCTTTCTTCAGGGTGTCCACCCCGATGAGCACCGGATATTTATCGGAGACCGCACCATAGCGCTCACCCATGGCAGCAAACCGGGCGTCGAAGAAGTCGAAGAGGCGCTTGGCGGGGCCGGAAAGGAGCACCCTCCCTGTCTCATAGCAGTGGATCCAGCCTGCCTCAATCATTTTCTCGTAGACGGGCAGGTCATTGATGGGGCGGACATCCCGCCTGTCAAAGAGGATCTCCTTCTCGACGTCGATGAACCCACGTGCAAAGGACCGCACGGTGTCGCTGATCTTGCCCCGCAGAAGATTTTCCTCCATCTCGCCGTGATACTCAACGACGATAAGGGGTTTTGCCTCTTCAGCGTTTTCAAACTCCACCCGGGAAATTCCCGGGGCAACATATACCAGTTTTTCCATGAGGGTCTCTCGCACACCTGCTTTGAGGCGAACGGGAGAGGGAATTTTATACAAGGACATAGTGACCTCCAGTGGCCCCTTTTACCGGGATTTTTGCCCGTGCGCAAGCCCCTGGGAAAAGTGCCGAATTTTATGGAAGGGGGAAGGCCGGGAGCCTGGGCTAGAATCCCAGGGCGATACCGGCGGTGATGTCCACATGGAAGGTGGACTGCTCGGGGAAGATCCCCATGAGATCAAAGTTCACGTAAAATGAAACTTTTTCGTTTCCGATGAGCGCACCCACTGAACCACCGATCATGATGAAACCGTGCTGAAAGGTATCGGATTCCCCAGTCATTTCATTTACTTGCCAGACATGGAAGGTGATGCCGCCGCCCAGGAGACCTCCCACGTAGGGTTTGAACGTCTCTTTGGTGCCCATGAAATAGTAGTTGGCCTTGAGAAGACCCATCCCACCGATGCCCTTGTCGTTTTCGTTGGGACCGGCATAATCCGTGGTGACAAAACCAAACTTCGCGTCGAGCCCCATGGTGAAGTTCTCGCTGATTTTATAGTGGAGTCCCAGCTCACCGCCCATTTCACCAAAGGCAAAACCGGGGTTCGCAATGTGCATACCCTGACCATCACACTCGCCGCCGGCGGGGGGGGCGAGGGAGGAACACATGCTGGTGGAGAGATAACCCAGGCCCCAGCGTCCACCCAGTTTGAGGAGCCACTTGCGGCCACGGGTATCGGGCGTGATATCGGGATCTTTTTTGTCGTCGGGCTTCTTCTTCTTGCCAAGGGGATCTTCTTCGGGATCCACCGAGGAGCTGGATTTCTTGGGTTTGGTGAGGCTGATAATGTTGGGAGCGCCGCTGTTGCCGTTGGCCATGACGGGCTTGCCACCACTGCCAAGGGCAGCAATATAATACTGGAAGATCGCGCCCTGAACTTCTGGTCCGGGAATAACCGCCTTGTAGGAGTACCCCGAGTAGTTGTTCATCTCTGCGGCAGTGTAATCGGACTGACCGGGCTTACGGTAATAGAGGATCAGTTTCGTGACGCCCTTCTTGGGGGCGCGGCATTTGATCTTGAGGGCGCTCTTCTGGGGAGCCTCGTCTGGAGGCGTGTGCTCGATCTTGGAAGGCTCGGAGCCAGTGTCTTCCTCGTCGACGTCGTTCCCTTTCTTGACAGGTGGATCCGTGGAGGGGGGAGTCACGGTAGGATCGACCTTTGTGGTGCTCCCTTTGCACTTGACGCCCAGAGAGCGACGAACCTTGTCAAGGATCTTCTGGAGCCTCGGGGTCTTGAGGTTGTCACCTATCTTAGCGCAGGGGTTGATTTTCAGCGCTTTTTTAAAGCGCCCTTTTCCGCGATCCACGTCGGGATTGTCGGGGTCGGTGATATAGAAAATCCCCAAATCAACCAGGATGTTGGCATATTCGAGGGTCTCGTCACAGCCTTCTCTGCGGGCGATACTGATGGAGTCTTCAAGGGTCTTCCGTGCAGAGGAGAACTCCATCTGATCATAATCGTCCTTGGCCGCCTTGTGGAGCTTTTTGAGCTTGGCAAGCGCTTTGGGAGAGCAGGCGCCATAGGCATCATATGAAAATGATACAACTGTCACTAATGCGATGAGAAATGTAAGTTTTCTAGTAAACATCGTCCTTCCCTTACTGGTGGGTGATAACGAACTCTACACGGCGGTTCTTAGCCCGACCTTTACTGTTTTTATTATCGGCGATGGGCTTGGTGAGACCATACCCTTCGGCCTTCATGCGAGAGGGATCGATCCCCTTGGCTATGAGATATTTTCTGACCGCCCTGGCCCTCTTCCGGGAGAGGCGCTTATTGTAGCTTCTGCCACCGCGGTTGTCCGTGTGACCTTCAATGCGAAGCGTCATGGTCTGACGTGCTTTGAGCAGGGCCGCGATTTCGTTGAGGAGAGCAAAACTCTTGGGCTTAATCTTGGCACGGTTGTAGGCGAAGAAGATTTTCTGCTTCAGTTCGATCTTCTTGACGGTCACTTTGATAAGCTTGAGCTCGTCGGGACAGCCATCTTCGTCTTTGTAGCCGTTTTTAGTCTCGGGCTCGTTGGGACACTTGTCTTTTACATCGGGGATCCCGTCTTTGTCATTGTCGGGATCGGGGCAGCCATCGTCATCTTCAAAGCCGTCTTTGTCTTCCTTGGTGTCTTTGAAGTTGTTGGCCTTGTCTTTGTCGGTGCCGGGACACTTGTCTTTTGCATCGGGGATCCCGTCGCCGTCGTTGTCTGGGTCGGGGCAGCCGTCTTCGTCTTCGAAGCCGTCTTTGTCTTCGGGTTCCTTGGGGCACTTGTCGTTGACGTCGAGGATGCCGTCACCGTCGGTGTCGAGTTTGGAAACCTTGAGGACGACCTTCTCCGGAATCTTCACCTTCACCACCACAAGTCTCTTGGCACATTTCTCCGGGGGAGACTTTCGGATGGCCTCATTGGCGGCGTTGTCAGCGATGAGGAGCAGGCGCTTCGCCTCATGATATTTCCCCTGGGATGCCTCGTCCTGGCTGAATTCATAATGGGTCTTTGCCTGGGCGAGTTCTTTGGGGGCGCAGTTATAGGCGCCATTTTTCACGGCGGTGCCGATGAGCTTTGAGGTAATGGTTGACTGGCCCTCGAGTTCGGCACCGTGGCTGCATGCCAGCGTGAAGAAGCCCACAGCTGCAAGGAAAAGAAAGAGTGTGTGTTTCATTTACCCTCTCCCTTCTTGGTAATTTCCAGTTCCACCTTGCCCGGGGTCTCTTTGGCGGGAGCAACCTTCAATTTAACGGGGGCACCTTCCGGGGGCGGCTCGGTCTTTGATGCCTCTTCCTCAACCTGACCGATTTCCACTTCACGCTTCTTCTCGACGATAGCGCGTCGGCTGCCGTCTCTGCTCATCTGCTGGGCCTTCTTCCCGTAGCGTACAGAGTCCTGATAATCACCATAGCCAGCCTTGTAACGGGCTCTCTCCAGGTAGTACTTGGAGCTCCAGTACTCATAAGGAGAGTACTTTTCTCCATGGGCCTGACTCAGAGATGCGTGGGATTTGGAAGCCTTGACTCCCACCTGACCCATGTATTCCACGGGTCCGCACCCAGCCATGCTGGTGAATATTATTGCAAAAATTGTTACTGTTGCCAGTTTATTGAGTACAAACCTCATGGTTCATTCTCTCTTGGTTTGGGACGGTTAAGCGGACTCTTACTACGTTGAGTATAGCCCAATTATTCGCGGGATTCCAAAATGAGTCTGCGGACAGCTTTTCGTGGAAAAAAACAGGCAGAAATTCACTCGACAATCCCCTATGGGGGAGAAGACTACCAACTTTGCCTTAATATGACAAGTTTATTTGAAAAATTGTAGTTGGTTCACAACGAATTTTCCAGGTATGAGAGAGTTTCCGGGCCAATACGACGAGCCA
>JAHJLU010000709.1 GCA_018821745.1 Myxococcota bacterium
ACCAACGAAGGGTCAGGGTCTCGCAAAACCAAGAAAAAGAAGCGCGCCGAGGCTATGGATTTTGGCGACATAAAAGATATCTTTTTCTACCCCGAGGACCCCGAATCACCTTTTCCCAACGATCCCGACGCCCAGTTTATGAAGGAGCGGATTGAGGAGATTCCCCTCATGTCGCCCAAGGGAATGTTCGATGAGCTGGAGAAGTTGGGGTATCGTGGGCAGGTCGGGCCACGCAGAGCCATCACGCTCATGGCCTACCGCCACGTGAGGCGACTCCACCGGCTCTATGTGGACCAGGAACCCCGGGACAGCGTGGGAAAAAAGAACAACCTGCTGCTCATGGGTCCCACGGGGAGCGGAAAAACCTTTCTTATTGAGCAGTTGTTTGAAAAAATTCTAAAATTCCCCACAGTCGTTGTGGACGTGACCCCCTTCTCCGAGACGGGGTATGTGGGTCAGGATCCCAATAATATTCTGACCCGTCTTTATCACCAGGCAGACAGGGATGAGCGGCTTGCCAGGATTGGGATCATCGCCCTCGACGAGTTTGACAAGCTCGCCTCTACCCAGAATAACGCAGTCTTTGCGGGCGCCGGGACGACCAAAGACATCACGGGCATGGGGGTTCAGCGTGAGCTCCTCAAGATGCTTGAGTCTTCAGAGGTCACGGTTCCTGTTGAATTGACCCACTCCTCCTACGTCGAGACCATCAACGTTCGCACCGATGATGTAGCATTTTTGGCGGTGGGGGCATTCTCCGGCTTCGCGTCCATTGTCAACCGATTTGCCAAGGGGAAAGTGCAGGGTTTTTCACCCAAGTCTGATCACCGGGGCAAAGTGTTTGAAGAAGGCGCGATTGCGGTAACATTCGAACCTGAAGACGTAGAAAATATAGCATATTTTCAGAGTTACGGGTTTTTACCCGAGCTCATCGCCCGGTTCGGCGGGATTGTCCCCTTTGCCGCTCTCGATATGGAAACCATGCGGGGCATTCTCGAAAACGACGTCATCAAGAAGACCAGGGAAGAGTTTGCCCTTGAGGGTATAGAGCTGGTGGTTCCCGACGATGTCATCGATGTGATCGTACGGCTCGCCCTGAAAAGGGAGACGGGTGCCCGCGGTTTGAGCGCCCTCATTTTCAGGCATCTTGAAGAGAAAGCCTTCGAGCTGTTCGGCGAGAAAAAGGGAGTCCGCTTGAGAACATTCATGGAAGGTGACTCCATCCGTTCTGTAATCGAATAAATTTCCCCCGATTCAAGGGCTGTCCCAGACAGGGAGATATCATGGACAAAATCGTCATCGAAGGTGGATCCAGCCTTCGAGGAAAAGTTTTGATCAGCGGGGCAAAAAATGCCGCCCTGCCGCTCATCTGCGCGACAATTCTCGCTCCCGGAAAGAACATTCTCACCAATGTACCGCGCCTGGGTGATGTGCGAACGGTTCTGAAGCTGCTGGCCATCATCGGTGCCGAGGTGGATCTGGAGTGGCCCCGGGTGGTGGTTGATACCTCGGAGCTTGACAACCCGGTGGCGCCCTACGAGCTGGTGAAGACCATGCGCGCGGCGATTCTTGTCCTGGGGCCTCTGGTGGCCCGCTACGGGCACGCCAAGGTTTCTCTCCCCGGCGGCTGCGCCATCGGTGCCAGGCCTATCAATCTTCATCTCAAGGCCCTCGAGGCCATGGGCGCCACCATCGAGATAAAACGCGGATACGTAGAAGTCACCTGCGATCGATTGCGGGGAGCCCGGATCGATTTTCCCGTTGCCACGGTGGGGGGAACGGAAAATGTGATGATGGCCGCAAGTCTGGCCCTGGGTGTGACCCATATCCACAACGCCGCCAGGGAACCGGAGATTGAAGATCTCGCCAATATGCTCAACGCCATGGGCGCAAAGGTCGAAGGGGCCGGCACTTCCACCATCGTTATCACGGGAGTTGATTCGCTCCATGCGGTCGAGCACCGGGTGATTCCCGATCGCATCGAGGCGGGGACTTTTATGATCGGTGCCGCGCTCAATCAGGGAGAGGTGGAGCTGCAGGGCGTGAATCCTTCTCACCTCACCTCTGTCATCGACCACCTGCGTCGTGCGGGAGTGACTATTGAAACCCGCACAGACAGTATCCTGGTGCGAGGACCCTCGAAAATTACTCCCTTCGAGATTGTCACGGAGCCTCATCCGGGATTCCCCACGGATATGCAGGCACAGTTCATGGTGCTGGCACTGGCCGCCCATGGAAAATCGATCATCACCGAGTCCATTTTTGAAAATCGCTTTATGCATGTCCCCGAGTTGGTTCGTATGGGCGCTCAGATCGATGTTCAGTCACGGGCTGCTCACTTGCTGGGACCTGCTTTTCTGGAGGGAACAACCGTCATGGCCACGGATCTTCGCGCCAGCGCTTCGCTGATTCTGGCAGGGCTTATTGCGGAAGGAACCACACAGGTACTCCGTGTGTATCACCTTGATCGGGGATACGAAAACATCGTGGATAAGCTTCAGGGCCTCGGCGCCCGCATCTCCCGTGTTCCTTCGGAGCTCTTCTGACCGGATCGACACGATCCCTGCGGATAATTCCCGTGGCCATTGACCAGCCTGTGAACAAAAATTGACAGTAGTATTCCTCGGGGGAGAAGATTCGATTACGAATTGCCAGTGTTCCCTTGCATTTTATCAATCTTCTCCTAAGATGAATGCATGATATCAGGAAAGATTGTGTTGAAATCATGTTTCTTTTTCTGATTTTTTTCTGGACTCGAATTTGGTGGCACAAACTTTGCTCAATTTAAGGGCAGATTGTTCTTACTTCGGAGGTTTATTATGAGAACCAAACTTTTTTCCCTTGCCCTGTTTGCTATTCCCCTTTTCCTCACCGGCTGCTGGACTGGCACCTGTGATGAAGAACCACTCATGTGTGACATGTGCGGACCCAGCGGGTGTTACGATGAGAACTGTGATCCTGCCTTCTGCAGGGTTGACGGTGACTGCGCCATGATGGAGTACTGCAACACATCATGGAATCAGTGCTTCCCCGAGGATATTGAGTGTTACTATGACTGGGAGTGTCCCGAGGGTTCCATCTGTTCCTACAACTCGGACTATGGTCTGAATGTTTGTACCAACCCTAACCCCGACAATGTGTGCACCAGTGACTGGGATTGCCCCGAGAACTCCTATTGTAACGAGTTCAGCGGCCGCTGCGAAGAGTCCGTGGAGTGTGTCACCTCTGCCGAATGCGCCGACGGATTCTATTGTGATTACCGCAATGTCTGTTCTCCCAGACCCACGGGCTCCTGCACAAACGATGCCCAGTGCGGTCAGGGCGCCTACTGTGATGACGGGACCTGTGTGAACAGCTCCCTGTGTATCACGAGTGCCGATTGCACCGATCCTGCGGCTCCCATCTGCGATGACAGGGGTGTGTGTGTTGTTGACAGCAACCCCCCTGTTCCCTGCTCTGACAACGCCGGGTGTGATACGGGCAAGATCTGTGTGGATGGCCAGTGTGAAGACGAGACCCCCAGAGATCCTTCTCTGAACTGTCTTATCAATGAACATTGCGGTGAGTTTGGTCGATGTGTCGATGGAAAATGCTACACCGCCTGTGTGGACAGCACCGATTGCGGTACCGGACAATTCTGCGGTACCGATGGCTACTGTGAAGAAGATCCCGCCGCGGGTACCGAGTGTGTCGCCAACACCGACTGTGTAGACACAAGCGACATCTGTGTCGATGGACTCTGTCATGACTTCTGCACCGACTCCGCAGACTGCACCAATGCCCATGACCGCTGCCTTGAAGGGGTATGCGTTCCCAACGATGTGGTGAATCCCCAGTGCTTCACCAACAACGACTGTATGGGTGGCGAAGAGTGTTTCGAAGGTGTCTGCAGGGTTCCCTGCCAGGATAATGACGACTGCGCCGGTTGTCCCGGTAACCCCATCTGCGGAACCGGTGGTTACTGCATGGACACCAACGATATCAGCCCAGAATGCACCCTCTCTGCGGATTGCACCGGTGGTAACATCTGTGTAGACGCCATGTGTGTTGTCCCCTAACCCATACCAATAAGGGCCCCAGCCCGGGGCTTTTCTCATTGGATTCTCCTCCTCCAACTAAGGGGGCCGATGGTCGGCCCCCTTTTTTTGTAAAAAACATCAAGGGGTTATTAGAAATAACAGCTGTTTTTTTGAGGAAATGCTCCGTGTAATGCACAGTAGGAGAGGTGGTACTTTATCCTACCTGACACATGGAGCGACATCATGAAATCAGCACCCCTTGCGTTCTTATTTTTGCTCATGTTTGGTGTATTGGTGGTTATTCAGAACATTGATGCCCATGAATCACCGGGTGAAACCGGCAGCGGTCCCCAGGAAGTTGATGTGGCTCAGGAGGCTCCTCTTCAGGTAAGCCAGATAAAGGCAGAAGAAGCCCCCCGGTTCACCTTCGCAACGGAGCAGTGAGAATCAGGGCTCGAAACGGTATCCATAGCCTCTGACAGTGATGAAGTGGTTTGGTTTCCGTGGTTTGTCCAGTTTTTTGCGCAACGTCATGACAAAGTTGTCAACGGTGCGGGTTGTGGCATCGGCAGTGGCCTGCCAGATATTATCCAAAAGCGCTTCACGGGAAAAAACCTGACGGGGGTGGTTGATAAACCACAGGAGCAGATCGTATTCACGGGGGGTGAGATGGATGGTTGTCCCATCCCGGTCGATCTTGCGTTCTTCGGGGAAGAGTTGAACCGATCCGAAACGGATGACCTTGCCCTCACTGTGACGGCGTCTGAGGATGGCCGCGACTCGAGCAAGCAACTCTTTCAGATCAAATGGTTTGGTGATGTAATCATCGGCGCCGGACATGAGCCCCTCAACCTTGGTCTCGGTCTCGTTTCTGGCGGAGAGGATGAGCGCGGGGGTGGTGTCGCCCCGCTCTCTCATGGTTTTGAGGATCTTCATGCCGCCGATATCCGGAAGCATGAGGTCCAGTATGACCAGGTCAAAGTTCTCTTTTTCCAGTTGCGCCAGGGCAAGTTTTCCCTGGGGGGCAGCGGTCACCCTGTAGTTTTCCATTTGCAGGTTCAGTAAAAGGCCCGCGAGGAGAGCGGGATCATCTTCCACAAGCAAGATCCGTCTTTCTTTTCTCGCCATCTGTACCTCATGGGGTGGCCACTGCCGCAGTACTGCGGTTTGATGCGTCCCTTCCCTCAGGGTCGCCTGTTTCTTTCTTATTTCATGTGAGGTTTTTATGCAAGCACCTATTGAGCGCTGGAAGTGTGGCCTTGGGACGTCCCGGCTTCTGTCTTCATGGGGATCAGCAGGGTGAAGGTTGATCCCACGCCTATCTCACTCTCCACTTCAACCCTGCCCTTGTGGGCCGAGACAATGGATTTTACTATCCCCAGCCCCAGCCCGATCCCCGCCGCCCCCTTCGCCTTGTCGGAGGCCCGGAAAAATTCCGTGAAGATCAATTTTTTGTTGTGTTCTTCGATTCCAACACCATTGTCTGTGACAGTGTAGGCGAAGAAGGATTTTTTCCCCTCTTTGCGTGTGACCACTTTAGTTGTGAGGGTAATTTTTTTTGTTTCTCCGGTGTACTTGTAGGCGTTCTCCAGGAGATTGAAGATGGCCCTCGAGAGGGTCTGGCGATCAATGAAGATGGTGGGTGGAGAGGGGAGCAGGTCAAGGTGGAGAGATGGCTGGAGATCCTTTTTAACCGAGAGTATCTTTGCTATAGCATCCTGGGCGGGGAGATTGGCCACTTCGGATTTTCTGTCCACAATCTCGTGGCTGGAGGTGATGCGTTTCCACTGCAGGATCTGTTGTATGAGTTCGTCCAGATGGTCACTGGCCTCAATGATGTAGTTGACGCACATCTCGTGACTTTTTTTGAACCGCTTGTCCGAGAGGGTCTGGGCGTGCAGCTTGATGATAGCCAGGGGTGAACGCAGTTCATGACTCACGTTGGCCAAAAATGCCGACTGCCGGCGAGCGAGCTGGGCTGTCCGGTTGTTGATGACATAGGTAATAATGGCTCCCGTGAGGACAGCCACCGCGAAGACAATAGTGAGGACCCCGAAGATCACATCTTTGAAACCATCGTAGAGGGCCAGGCTGACTATACCAACCGTGGAGGTGAGGATGGTGGGGAAGAGAATGAGCAGGATGTGCAGCAGTTTGGCCCGGGCTGAAAATTTCTGGAGTCGCTGGAGTAGTGTGTCCGTCATGGTAAGCTAAAATAGGTGATAACCTGCTCCCATTTCAAGTCCAATTGCAGTAAACCACACAATGTGCAGTTTTTTCCATTTCTCATGAGAGGTTTTCTCTCATGGAAGGTGAACCATGTCCCGCGGTGCTGTCTATATGATCCTCTCTTCTTTGGTTTTTTCCATTGGATATATTTTTATCAAGAAGGCGACCCAGGCCGTGGGATTCTGGGAGGCGGCCTTCATGCGGGGTTTACTGGGGTGGATCATTGTTTCGGCCATTCTGCTGCGGAAGGGAAAACCGCTCCTTGGGACGGTGGAAAACAGGAAGTGGCTTGCTGTGAGGGGGCTGCTCGGTGCGACGGCCATGGTGCTCTATTTTCTAGCATTTCAGAAGACATCCATGGCCAATGCCTCGGCGCTCCATTTTACCCACCCGTTGTTCACAACCATGTTGGCCCTGCCCATCCTGGGAGAGAAGGTGACCTGGAAAAAAATGGGGCTGGTTCTCCTGGCGCTTTTTGGTGTGATGATAATTTTCCGCCCCGATCGGGGGGTTGTCTCCCTGGGTTCGCTGGCAGGGCTGATGTCGGGGCTTTTTGCCTCTCTGGCCTATCTTACTATTCGGGCGCTTACTGCAAAAGAAGAGCCTGCAGCAATAATTAATGCCTTGTGTATAGCGGCAATGATAATTACTGCCCCCTTCATGCTGGCTAACTGGAGCACGCCCACACTCACCGTGGCCATGTATCTGCTCATGGTGGGAATTTTAACAACTGTCGCCCAGTTTCTCATGACGCATGCCTACAAACAGGAGGAGGCATCACAGATCGCCGGTTTCTCGTTTATCGCCATATTCTGGGCGATTCTTTTTGGAAAAATTATCTTTGGAGAGATTCCCTCCCGGTTCGAGATAGTGGGGATCTGCCTGATCTTCCTTTCAATGGTGGGTCTTGCGATGATTCGGACGAGAAAAACCATCTCCTGAAAGCCTCTGATCGCCAGCCAAACTGCCGACTCGGGTGATGGGGGATTTTTTTTTGATTGAAAAGAAGTGGCCGATATACCAAAGTTGCTGCCGTCCCGAAGGGAGAGATACTATTGGCACGGAAAAACCGGAAAAATCGTGGCACGAAAAACAGTGCATCAGTCCAGGGGTCTGGGAAACGGGATAATATCCCCTTCGAGGATCTCTCCTTTTGGCAGCGACGTAAATATGTGGGGGAAGCCAAGGAGCTCCTGGGTGAACTCAGGCACCTGTACAAACGCTTCGGAGCGAAGACCGACGCCGAAAAAGCCTCAATCAAATACAGAATATTAAAAAATATCCCCGGGTTTGGCCCGGGAAGCAACCCCCTTTTCTCTGAGGCGGTGACCGGTGAGATAAAAGACTCCATGGATGCCTTCGTGGAGGTGCGATCAAAAAAAGGAGATCTTCGTCCCCTGGTCAGGAAAATGGGAGACCAACTGGAAGCTTCCGAGTTGAAACCCCTTCGACGGTCCAAGATGTGGGGGTATATGAGTTCCTTTATTATCGCCGCCAGTGTGGCGCTCTTCCTCCGCGCCTTTGCCTTTGAGCCCTTCAGGATTCCCTCGGGATCCATGATCCCCACCCTTCAGGTGGGTGACTATATTTACGTGAATAAATTTGTTTATGGCCTGCGGATACCCTTCACCCAGCATCCGCCCCGCCATTTTGTCTCCTGGTCACTCCCCGAGCGTGGTGATATCGTTGTCTTTATTGAACCCCTGAATAATTCCGAGGACTGGATCAAGCGGGTGGTGGCACTGCCCGGGGATCATGTCAAGTTCGACTATGATCACAATCAACTCTACCTGAAAAAAGGGGGGAAGGGGGAGTGGACCCCTGTGCCCCGAAAACAATTAGATAAACCATGTGCCTATATGGACAAGAACGAGAAGCTCGGGGAAGACTGGCATCCGGGTAAGCCCTGTGAACTCTACGAAGAAAAACTCGGCGGCAAGACCTATGAGGTGCTCTACGACAAGGTCCGCAGGGGTGCCCCCATGGGATATCCAACCTCATGGGTGGTGGGTTCCAATTGTGTCTTTGTCATGGGCGACAATCGCGATAACAGTGAAGACAGCCGGTTCCTGGCGAAAAACGGAAGCCCCGCCCCCTGTATTCCCGTCAACAACATCAAGGGTCGGGCAGAATTCATCTGGTTGTCCCGTGGTCCCGACGGAATGCGTTGGTCCCGTATCTTTTCGGGAGTACACTGACCAATTTTGATGCGGTGTGTCACAGGGGGAACGAAAAAATCTTTGATTTAACAGAAATATATTGATAAATACTGAGGATTTCGGGTATCATGATCACCCTGAAATCGCTAATAAAAGCACTTCTGGTGTGCAAAGGCGGAATGTTGATATGGCTTCCTATGAAAACTGTCCTCCCCAAACAGATCTGGTTCCGGTAATAAAACTGGAGTCCATTTTTGAAATGGAGCAGATAGTAGAAATTCTTGATCAACAGATGATCCCCTGGAAAGTTATTCAGGCCGACGATATTTTGCAAAAAAGTTTTGCGTCAAATATTGGTTATTCCACCCTGTGGGTAGAGAAGGGCCAGGAAAAAGTGGCTCTTGAGATTGTAAAAACCCACCGGGAAAATCAGGCCAGGGGCCATGAGTGTGAATCCTGTGGACTCTCCCTGGGCGCTGATGTTGATCAGTGCCCTGTGTGTTTTCCTTCCCTGGATTGATTCCGAGTCCCCCGGGGCGCGGGACATGGAGGACGAAATGAATAAGACCGGTCTAAGTTTTGAAGAATGTGTTGAAATGGTTGAGGAAATAATCAAACAGGACTTGGAGTTGGATCCCTTGCAGAACCGCATTGGGAATATGGGTCACGACATCGCCATGTGGGGACTCACCCGTGGAAGCGCAACGGTTTATACGGTTCTGAACAAGGTGCCCACCACCAACTACATCCAGGTTTTTTCACCTATCATCAAGATAACCGGTGAGGGGAGTGCGGCGCTTTACCTTAAACTCCTTCAGTTAAATTCTTCTCCCGAACTGTGCAATGCGGCTTTTGCAGTGAAAGATACCAATGTGGTGCTGAAATCCGACAGGACTACCCAGGATCTGAGTCGGGCCGAGCTTCTGGAGATGATTATGCGAATTGGTAAATTGGCAGACAAATACGATGACAAACTCCTCGAAGAGTTCGGCGGCGAGATGTTCGATTAGAACCAAATCCCAGATGTTTTACAGAACGCTGGTAAAGAAGAGGCAACCACATGAGTGACGCATATAGAGTACCCGAAGAGAGTCCATGGTTTTCCAAGGAGAGCGGGTGGCCAGATGAAGTGCCGAAATATCTCGATTTTCCTGAAAAAACTGCCGACTCTATCATCCGTGATGCCGCCAACCGCTGGCCCTCGCGGCGGGCCGCGCTGTTTCTCGGAACATCCATGAACTACGCGGAGCTTGATCGAAATATAGACTCCTTCGCCACGGCATTGCACCAACTTGGTGTGAAAAAGGGCGAGACCGTAGCGCTCTTGCTCCCCAACAGCTTTCAATACCTCATCGCCTATTACGCTGTGCTGCGACTCGGCGCCATCGTCTCAGGGGTCAATCCAACCTACAAGCCCCTGGAGGTCAAGCACCAACTGGAGACGGTCCATGCAAAATACATGGTCTTTCTTGATGTACTCTACGAAGAGAAGATCGCTCCCATTGTGGCCGATATTGATCTGAAATTGCTGGTGGGGACCAATATCGGCGATTTTCTGCCGTGGCATAAAAAACGACTGGGAAAACTCCTGAAGAAGATCCCCAACGCTTCCTTGCCATATGAGGCCCTCTCCTTTGTGGATCTCCTGAAAACTAAACCGAATCCTCCCGTTGTCAATATTGATGTAAAAGAAGATGCTGCAACCTATATCATGACAGGGGGTACTACCGGTGTGCCCAAGGCGGCAATTTTAACCCACCATAACGTATTTTCGAATGCGCTCCAGTGCAGGACATGGTTCTATGCGGCCCAGACAGGAATCATGAGTCTGGGAATCCTCCCCTTCTTCCACTCCTTCGGTATGACTACCATCATGAACATGACCCCTCTTTTTGGCGGATGGATTTTCCTCTTCCCGAGGCCGCCCAAAATGGAGGAGTTGGCTGCCCATATTGCCAAAGATGCTCCAAAGGAGAAAGTGATTTTCATTGGAGCCGAGGTGCTGTTCCAGCGCTTCGCGGATTTCTCTGATCTGAAAAAATACAATAT
>JAHJLU010000064.1 GCA_018821745.1 Myxococcota bacterium
CAAAAGGGCAAAGATACTTTGGGACAGTTACTGGGGGAGCGCTTGCTGCGTGAATACCGCACCGAGAAGGAGACCCTGCTGCGTGAAATGACCTTTATCACAAAAATAGCAGAGCTCAAGGATCACCGGGCCAAACTGGAAGATAAAAAACCCTGCCCGCTCTGTGGCGCGACCGAGCACCCCTTTGCGAAGGGCAACATTCCCGTCCCGGACGACATCGAACAGAAAATCGACGCGCTGACCAGACTGATCAGCAAAGCCGAGAATCAGGAAGTCGCCATCAGGAAGCTCGAAGAAACTGACAGCCTGGCCCGTAAAAATCTGACGGACGCTGAAAAGCAGGAGACATCAGCAGCCAATGACGTGAAAGCTGCCGAGAAAGACCTTGCCCAGATAAAAGAGAGCCTTCAAAGACTTCATACTGATTTTATCGAGCGTAAACTGGCCATCTCGAACAAACTCCTGCCGCTTGGTATCACTCAAATCCCCGAGACGGACATTTTATCACTACACGAGACACTCAGCGCACGACTGAAGGCATGGCAGATCAAGGTGAAGGAGAGGGAGGACATCGAGAAACAGATTGCTAATCTCGACAGCGAGGTGAAGCGTCTTGATGCGGTCATTGAAACCCAATACACCGCCTTGGCCGAAAGGCGCCAGCGCCTCGAGACATTGAAAAAGGAACTCTTCGACGTACGTGGCGAGCGGAGCGCCTTGTATGGCGACAAGATTCCTGACGATGAGGAGCTCCGGCTGAACAGGGCGGTTTCTGATGCCGAAGGTGCCGAAAGACAGGCCAGAGAGCGGCACAATGCGCTGCAGCAAAAATGGAATACCGCCAAGGTCCATGTTGAATCTCTGAAAAAGCACATCGACCAGCGAGAGCCGGAATTGAGAGCGCTGGAGATTGATTTTTCTTCGGTGCTTTCGCCCGCAGGCTTTTCAAATGAAGAGCAGTTCCTTGCGGCCATGCTGCCCCCTGAACGGAGGGGTGAACTGACGGCCGTGGCCAAAAAACTGGATGATCGCCAGACAGACCTGAAAGCCAGGCAAAAGGATCGGGAGACACGCCTGACCACGGAAATGGCCCGAAAGGTTACCGATAAACCTCTGGAGGAGCTCGAACCCCAGTTCAAGGAGCTCGAAGAATCCCAAAAAGAGCTGCGTGACATTATTGCCGGTCTCAAACACAGACTGAGTGAAAATTCGTCCGCCAGAGAGCGGATAAAGGAACAGCAAAGGGCCATCGAGGCCCAGGAAAAAGAATGCCGCAGGTGGGGAAATCTGCACGAACTGATCGGCTCGGCAGACGGCAAGAAGTACCGCAATTTTGCCCAGGGACTGACCTTCGAGATGATGATTGCCCATGCCAACCGCCAGCTGCAGAAAATGACTGACCGCTACCTGCTGGTCCGTAATGACGCTCAGTTGGAGCTAAACGTGGTTGACAACTACCAGGCGGGAGAGATCCGGTCCACAAAGAATCTTTCCGGTGGCGAGAGCTTTATCGTCAGCCTGGCGCTGGCGCTGGGTTTGTCCCATATGGCCAGCAAGAAAGTCCGGGTGGATTCGCTGTTCCTGGATGAAGGCTTCGGTACGCTGGACGAGGAAGCCCTGGACACTGCTCTGGAAACCCTTGCGGGTCTGCACCAGGACGGCAAGCTCATCGGGATCATCTCCCATGTCCCTGCGCTCAAGGAGCGAATTGCTACGCAGATCCAGGTCATCCCCCTCAGCGGGGGAAAGAGCCGCCTCTCTGGCCCGAGTTGTCACCAATGCTGATCCCCTGAATTGATTTTATCAGCGGGATTTTCCACTCAGAGAATATTCAGTCGGTGGGCCAGATAGTAAAGGGCCGGGAGCAGCAGGAGATCTCCCACAAGGGCAAAAAACATTGCGATAACAATTAGAAAACCCATATCAAAGATGGTCTGAAAGGTGGAGAGCATCATCACGGAGAAACCCGCCGCGATCACAAGGGAGGTGAGAATCACCGCCTTCCCCGAGACAGAGAAGACCTTCCTGAACAGATCTTCCACCCTGGAGTATTGTGATCGCCTCAGAGCCAGGTGTGTCAGGAGATGCACCGTGTCATCCACCACCAGGGAGAGGGCCACGGTAAAAACCAGCAGAGAGGCGGGGGTGAGAGGGTAGGAGAAAAAACCCACGACTCCCAGCAGCGCCAGCAGGGGAAAGAGGTTGGGGAAAAGAGCAATAATTGCCAGGGGAAGTGAGCGCCCGGCCAACAACAAAATGATAAAGATGAGAATCCCCACTGCGGCAAGGGAGAGGAGAAAACCGGCCATGAGTCGCTCATAGGTTCGGCCCGAGAGATAGGCAGTCCCCGTCACTTTCGGGGAAAACGCCTTCCCTTGTTTCTGTGCGAAGGCCTGGAGCTTCCGTATAAAGGGCTCCAGTTTTTTTGAGCCGACATCCTTTATGGTGATCATCACCTGGGTGGATCCCGTGGATGGGTGATAGACCGAGCGCAGACTTTTCTCCTGCTGCGCCCAGGAATCTACCTGCTGTTTCAGATGAGCCGCCCCCAGGGATCCGGCCATGGAGGGAGAAAAGGCGAGTCCCCTCCTTCTGAATCCCTCTTCCACAAAGGAATTGAGAGACAGGACCTTGGTGATAAAGGGAAACTTCCTGGAGAAGGCTTCAATTTTTTCATTGAAGACAAACAGCCGCGGATCAATCCCGCGGTGATCCCCTCTCAGATAGAGGTTCACCTGGAACACACCAAAACCCGCTCCCTGGACGTGGTTCAGATCTTTCAGAAGCGGCGCTCCCCTTCGAAGGTCATTGAGAATATGGGACTCCATGGTGACCTGGCGGGCGGGGAAATAAAAGATCAGGGACACAAGGGCCATGAGGGAAACAATAATGAGTGACCGGATCACCGAGAAGGTGCTGAAAAATGAAAAGAACCCGGGTCGCCCCGGAACAAGCTGTCTGGGCGCCGGGGCATACCGAAGGATCAGGGGAAACAGGATCATGGAGAATACAAAGGTCAGCATGATGCCCAGGGAGGTGGCAATACTGAAGTCCGTGACGACCTCAATGCGGGCAAGGGAGAGGGAGAGGAACCCGAGGGACGTGGTGAGGCTGGTAAAAAAGCAGCTCCCCATAATTTCCCCGAACGTGTTCACAATCATTCCTTCTTTTTTGTGGACACCCAGGGAAGGACTCAGACGCATACGTTCCCGAAAGGGCATGAGAATATGGATGGTGTCACTGAGGCCCACCACCAGCAGGATGAGGGGGACCATGGACATTATGGCCGTAATGGGCCTGCCGGTAATCGCCAGCAGCGCAAGCACCATGCAATATGAAGGAATTACAGCCACAAGGGTCATGAGAGACTGGACCACAGAGCCCAGGAAGAGGTACATGAGGAAAAAGGTAATCAGCACCCCTCCCCCCAGAAGCACTACCTGGTCGCGGGCCATAAGTTTAAGATATTTTGATCGAATTATTGGTTCACCCGTGAGAATAAGGGTCCGTCCACTGTGCCGGAAGCGTCGCAGCAGAGTATCGAGCCTGCCCTCCAGGCGCTTTCTCCCGGCATCCGTGTTCATAGAGCGCGGCAGATGAGCGGTGATCACAAACACGTTCTTCTGACGATTCCAGATTATCCCTTCCAAAAACCGGTTCTTTCCCTGCTCCCTGATAAACCGCTCCAGGGATTTCGTGCCGTACTCCTCCATGGCACGCTTGACCCAATAGATATCCCCCAGCCCCTCGCGACGAAAAATTGTGGCCACCCGCTCCATCTCCACCAGTGTCCCGGGGGTTACGCCGTTTTTCTCCCACCAAAAAAGGGAGACCGCACCATCGGGAGCACGGAATTTCTTTTTAAACTCCAAAAAAGTAGCCATGTCCCGGTCGCCTTCAGGAAAATAGCGCTCCACATCAAAGTCCATGCTCACCCTGGTGGCAAAATAGAGGGTGGGTATCATGAGCACAATAACAATGAGGCTGATGGGGACCCTGGCGCTCAAGACCCACCGAACAAACCGTTCCTTCATTGGATTTCTCCAATAAATCCTGTAGTTCTGCAATAATCGAGCATTCTCTCGATGTGAGAAACTTCCACGGACTCGAAGGGGGCACCGAGGGCTGACAGCCAGGGATCGGCCAGGGGAAACCGGGGATCCGGGGTGGGATAAAAATGCACCAGGTTTTCCAAAATCAGGCGGAACCGGTTGCGGCTTTCCGGTGAAAGCGAATCTATCTCCCTGAGGAAATCATCGGGTGAAAGAAGCCTGATACGGTCCCTTCCCCGGTTCATCAGAGAGACGAACCCGCTGGGAGAGAGGTGTTCAGAGTTGAGGAGAGTACAATCTCTCCCCTGAAACTCGGCGGTCTGCAGGAGCAATCGAATCCCCCGGGCCACCTGGTCCACGAAGGAAAAATCCAGTATTTCTCCCTGATAATCAAACATAAATCCAGATTCCACCATGAGCTTCAGAAAGAGATAGAAGGCGTTCTCATGGATATTCTTCTGGAATCTGCCCGTACCCGATTCGAACACCACATTGCCCACCCTGCAAATGGAGCACCGTGCCCTGCTCTCACTGTCGAAGATGATCTCCTCAGACATTCTCTTTGTTACCAGGTACGGGTTTGACTCAGACTCGCGGGAGCCTCCCAGAGAGGCCGTGGAGATATGGAGAAAAAAGCAATCGGGGTTGAAGTCGGTGATCTGCAGCAGCGTCTGTGTCCCCGTGACATTAACCTCCATGAATCCACTGAGAAGTCCCACGTGTTTCACCAGGGCGGCTGCGTGGATCACCGCGTCGCAAGAGTTGGAAAGATGTTTGAATTCATTGAGTGATAGACCACAATAGGGCTGCGTCAGGTCCATGGGGACCATGGTGATCCGGTGGGCATATTCATCGAAAAACCCTGCTGAAAAATAGAAATCCAGCCGCTCCCTGATACGGTGGTAAATTGTCTCCATGGACCCCCTGACCCCCAGAATCAGGTGAGCATCGGTCTGCTCAAGAAACTCCCGCACCAGATAGGAACCCAAAAATCCCGTAGCCCCGGTAATCAGCAGGGTAGTAACCTCGAAGGGAGAGAAAACGTAGGGGGGATTGCTCACGTGTTTTTCCATCAGGGCGGGACCCTGGGAAAATATTTTCTGGATAAGCCCCCTGAAATCAGGGGATTCTGTCTTTTTCATGCGCACACTCAACGCTCTCGGTGTGGGATAAACGAAAAGATCCTCCAGGGTCAATTCCCAATGTTCTCGAAGAAGTCCATACAACTCCATGATCCCCAGCGAATCACCTCCCGCCTCAAAGAAATCCGTTTCCGGGGTGATGGTTCTCCCGAGCACCTGCTCATACATGGGAAGAATTTCGCCACACTCCCCGGGGAGATTTTCCTCGCCCTCTGGTTTTTCTTTTTGCATCTCCCCGTTGAGGATAATGGACCGGGGGATCATGTAGGGAGGCAGCAGGGATCGCGAGCTTGTGACAAACGCTTCCATGGAGAAGTCGTCGGTGGCATTTAACCGAGCCGTGAGCTTTTTCGTCGTGTCCAAGAGTACCGTTGCGGCTGTGACTCCGGGAATCGATCGGAGGGCCGACTCGATCTCCCCAAGCTCCACCCGATACCCCGAAAGCTTTACCTGTCGATCCTGGCGACCTGAAAAGTGAATCATTCCAGTCTGATCAAAATACCCCAAATCCCCCGTTCCATAATAGGAGGCGCCCGATGTTTCATCTTTCTGCAAAGGCAGCCCCGTGAGGGAGCCACCCGAAACATATCCCGGAGTTATACCACTTCCACCGACACAGATCTCCCCGGGGATCCCCGCGGGTTGTCGTTTTCCGAAGCGTCGGACACTGACCTCGTATCCCGGGAGAGGCAATCCCAGGGGAATGAGGGCCGGATCATCGGGACTCACCCGATGGTATGCGCAGGCAACCGTGGTCTCCGTTGGACCATAGGAATTGAAAACAATATTATTTTCCAAAACGTTGTCGATGTGCTCGAGTCGAAGAACCTCTCCTCCGAGGATAAAGGTCCTCCCCGTGAGGGAGGGCGACCTTCCATTGAAATGGGAAAACCAGGTGGGCGTTGTGGTCAGATGGGTCACCCCCAGTCGCTCCATTTGCCGCTCCATACGGACCACATCAAGAACACTCTCCCGGGAAGGAACAAAGAGGGCGGCG
>JAHJLU010000710.1 GCA_018821745.1 Myxococcota bacterium
CCCTTGGAACCGGCTTATTGTGGTTTGGATGGTACGGTTTCAACGCCGGCAGTGAGCTGCAGGTCGATTCCGTGACGGCCCTGGCGTTCCTGAACACCGATGTCGCCGCGTCCTTCGCCGCTATCACATGGCTGATTATCGAGTGGGTCCATAAAAAGAAACCCAAATTCGTTGGCCTGCTCACCGGTGCAGTCGCCGGCCTGGCGACTATTACCCCCGCAGCTGGTTATGTCACACCCACCACAGCCATTATAATCGGTATCGTTGCCGGCATTATCTGTTATCTTGCCGTTGCGTTGAAGAACATGCTCAAGTGGGATGACGCCCTCGATGTGTGGGGTGTCCACGGCGTCGGCGGGATCGTCGGCGTGATCATGCTGGGTCTCTTTGCCACGAAAACAGTGAACGCAGGAGGGGCCAACGGCCTCTTCAACGGTAACTCCTCCTTCTTTGTAAAAGAGCTGGTCGCGGTGATTGGCGCTTCCATTTATGCCTTTGTTTTCACATACGTCATGCTTATTGTC
The DNA here is from genome assembly GCA_018821745.1 of Myxococcota bacterium. GTDB lineage: Bacteria > Myxococcota_A > Polyangia > HGW-17 > HGW-17 > SZUA-580. The sequence continues at coordinate 525 of JAHJLU010000710.1, forward strand.
ATTAATAAGTTCGTGCCCGTGCGTGTGAAAAAGGACGAGGAAGAGTCTGGTGTTGACGAGAGCCTCCACGGCGAAAATGCCTACCTGTAACGAGTATTTCTTTCTTATCATTCAATAGGAGCCCACAATGAAAATACATCACTTTGCCATGTCCATGGCATTTCTCGCCGTGACCGCGTATTCCATCCCTTCGGTGCATGCACAGGAAAGCACTGCACCCGCCAAGGATGCAAAGCCATCCGCCGATGGGAAGAAGACTGCCTCCCCTCAGCCCGCCGAGCAGCCCATGGGCCTCAATGTAGATATCCAGGTCGCCTCGGCATACGTCTTCCGTGGGCTCAATGTTTTTCAGAAGGATGGACAGATGAACCAGAACTTCCTGGGTGCCCCCGGTATCTCCTGGGCAATCAGAGATACGGGGATCACGGTCGGGTACTGGGGTGCCTGGCAGCTCACGGGCGACAACCGGAGCGACAACACGGACAACGCGGTGAATATGGAGCAGGATCTCTATGTCAGCTACGAGAAGAAGATCTCCAATGCATTGAGCTTGAAGGGTCTGGCGACACTGTACTTCATGCCCTTCGCTGATATTCCTGATATCTCCGTCCCCGCCTGGATAGAACCCGCCGTTTCTGTTACCTACAACCACTCCATGGTCACCCTGGGGCTCTCCGCCTCCTATTTTTTTGGTATCCAGTCCGATGCCTTCATTCGGGACACCAGCTACCTGTACATCAACCCCATGGCATCAAAGACGGTAAAAATCTCCAAACAGGCCGTCAATGTGAAGGTTGGCTACGGATACAAGCAGTTTAAGGCGGGGAATGATCAGATGAGCAATGTCCATGATGTGATCGTCGCCGTCGACACCTCATTCGCCTTCGGTTCGTTTTACGTGAAACCGGGCCTGAGCGCCGCCTGGACCAATATCGAGGGTCCCGACGCCACCTTCAGTGACGGTTTCGTGGTGTGGGGTTCGGTCAGCATCGGAATGGACAAATAAGCCCCATCCTTTCATTCTAAGAGTCTGATGCCAGCACCAAAGACCCCTGCCTCTCCTCTGTCCCCACCACAAAAAAACAACCCTGAACGAGTATTAGAAACCCCGCCATTTTGCTCAGAAGGGGTAAGACATTTCCTGGGGAGTCGGGTAATTCAGCGTCTCTCCATTAGCCAGTTGCCCGTACCCACCGTTACCCCAGCACCATCCGCTTCCGTTGGTGCGAATGGTGCACGAGGTGTACTGCCCGACAAAAACCTTCAGTGAAGTATCGTCAACGAGGTTGGTCACCTGTGTCATAATGTACCTGTCAGTGGTTGTTCCATCCCCCAGTTGCCCATAGCTGTTGCCTCCCCAGCACCAGGTGGAGCCTGAATTTCTCACGAGGCAGGCCGAATAAGAGCCCGCAGACAGGGACACTACCGTACTCGGATTGGGGATATCAAACCCCTGGGCATACGGCCTGCTGATCGTTGTTCCATCCCCCAGTTGCCCATTGGAATTTGATCCCCAGCAGTACACTTTGTTGTTAGCGATATACGCGCAGGCGAAGTTCCCACCGGTACTGATGATAAGAGGAGTATTACCTGCTCCCAGATAGTCTGAATCAATTTGCAGGGGAATGTTGCTGTCAGTAGTGTGCCCTACACCCAGCTGCCCCGAGGCGTTGTTCCCCCAACACCAGACACCATCTTCGTTGTCAATGATACAGTTGAACCCCGTCCCGCAACTGAGTTGAACCACCTCACTCCCCATCGCAGGCTGAACCGCTACGGCCACCGGGACCGAACTACTATCGTTGGAACCATCCCCCAGCTGTCCACTGGAATTTGATCCCCAGCACCAGACTGAGTGGTCCGTTTTGATCACACAGGTGAATGCGCTGCCTGCTCCGATTGAAAGGGCTGTGCCAGGACCCAACCCTGTTACTTGCGCAGGAAGGGGGTTTGCCACAGTTGTTCCATCCCCCAGTTGCCCGGCATAATTACTGCCCCAGCACCAGACGCTGCCATCGGTTTTCAGAGCGCAGGTGTGGCTGTACCCTGCGGCCAGCTCAACCGTAGAGCCAGGTCCGAAGCCCGGGACAGCAGTGGGAATTAACATAGTATCGGTGGTGTTGTTCCCCACCTGCCCGCTACTGTTATAGCCCCAGCACCAGGCGCTCTGATCGGAGAGGACGCCGCAGC
>JAHJLU010000711.1 GCA_018821745.1 Myxococcota bacterium
ACATTCCCCACATTGTCAACAGCCCTCACTGCCATGCAGGTCCACCCTTCAGGGATGTTGTTCGCAAGGGAGTCAAACTGGATACCGGCGCACATGTAGGAGCTGCTGATGTCCACTGGAGGAAGGGTATAAATGGCGGGTTCTGACTGATCATAGGTATACCAGATGGCCTTTGTCATGTCCCCGGTAACCGTCGGGCAGAGAGGGTCTGGGGCTTCCGCGACGTTGCCCATGGCCTGACAACCATTATTGAGGTCGGGCAGCACCAGGGTGAAATCCGGTTGAAAGTTGGCTTCGCCAATAGGACTCAGTGCAACCATATCGAGCTTGAGAGTCTCACTGGCATCGGTTGAGAGCTGGATGGTGGGGACCAGTTCGGGATTAATCTCGTCACAGATGCCATCACCGTTGGTATCGATCACCAGCGGGAACAGGGAACTTGGAAGGATATACAGCTCTACGGAGCTCTGATCCACCAGCGAAAGCGGCGACCAGGCCATACCGGCGGCAGCGTTTCCCCGGTCCTCGACCCGTGCTCTGATCCACATTATCTGGGCGACCGTACTCAGATCGTCCGCAGCATTCTCTCCCACAGGATCAAAGGCGAATGAGCACTCAATATCTCCATCGGCATTTTCTTTCTGGATCCGGAAGTCCTCGGGAGGATCAAGGGCGAGGATGGGGGGCTGGTTGTCCAGAGCCACCTCGAAGGCGATGGAGGATTCATTTCCAAGCTTGTCCGTGGCAAAAACCTGCAGCGAGGGCCAGATGAAATTTGAGGGAAGCAGGGAGGTATCGAAGGATCCCGTGTAGGAATTGGTCCCCTCAATGAGTGAAAGGTCAATAACGTAATTATTGGAGTTGTTCCCGATCACTGCCTGGGTCGAGGAGGCTTCCACTCCGGCTTCATCACGTATTTCAGCTGTAACGGTGATGATACCACCTATGAGTTGCCCCGGCTCAATGGTCTCCACAACAATGGTAGGGCCATTGTTGTCCACCACAAAATCAAGGGTCGCGGCCCCCGTGTTTCCGTTCCCGTTGGTGGCACGAAAACTAAGGCGCTGCTCCCCGGAGAGCGCGGGAACAAAGGCAGGGTCATCAAAAAGAATATTGCCCGTAAAGGCGATGGCCACAGGCAGGCCATTGGCAGTTTCGGTGGACTCGGAGTCTTTGGTGAAACTGATGGGCACGGCCCCAAGTGCGCCGATGACAGAGTCCTCATCGATGCCGTCATTATCAGTGACAGTGAAGTTGAGGTTCACCGCCCCGTGATAACGACCATCATTGAGGGGGGATGAGAAGGCAAAGACGGGGCCTTGGTCGTAATTGAAGGTGACATCGGCATAGGAAGCCCTCTCGAGAATATCCTGGGCCGTGACACGCACTATGGTGTTTCCATCGGGGACATCACCGAGATCCACCGTGACCATGAACCCGTTTGTGACGTTGGGGTTGGTGGTCATGGAGTACGTGGTGCCTTCAATGTACGCCGTCACCGATTCATAGTCGACGGTACTCGAAACCGAAGTGATCACCGCGGTTATTTTCAGGAAAGTACCGCTGACCACCTGCCCCTCGGTGGGTGCGGTGATGACGATCTCCGGACCATTGGGATCGGCGTCAATAACATCCGGGGGAGAGACATGGTCCTCAACCACGTCCCCGCTGTCGGGACCACCGTCGATTGGATCAATGGTCTTGAACCCGTCGTCATCACAGGCCAGAATGAAAAATAAAGGGAGGACAAACAGTGCAAGGATTTGTCGTTTTAAGGATCTCATTGTAATTCACCTCAATCCAATACTTATAGCATGGAAACAGCCCCCTTCGGCAACTTTTTCATGGTGAAGCGTGGTGATGCGTTGAAATCAATAGCGTATTGAAAAAACCCGGTGGCCTACAGGTACTTGTTGCAGCTGTCACACCAGTAGCGCTGGTACTGCTCAATGTAGCGGGGAGCGCCACCGCAGGAGGGGCAAGTCTGACCCGCGGGTGCGGCGGCAACCGGCTGAGCCATGGGTTGAGCCTGAGCCATGGGCTGAGCCTGGGCCATGGGCTGCTGAGCGACCTGACCGAAGGCCTGTGAAGACTGGTCAGCCATGGGCTGAACGGGTGCGACGGCGGCAGGGTTGTAACCGCCCGCAGCACCATAGTTGGCAGCAGGAGCGGCTGCAGGCTTGTTCACAAGGCCCTGCAGGAAGGGCATACAGGTCTGGGGACCTTCTTTCTCTTCTTTGAACCACTGGTAGTAGAAATAGGCACCGGCCACAAAGGCGCCGCCATAGACGATCGTCATTGCAAAGGGCATGTGGAATTCCACTCCCTTGGCAAAAAACCTGAAAATACCGGCGAGGAAGGCGCCTGTCCCCAGCATGCCAACCACACCCACCGCGAAGAGGGCAATACCGTAGGTGAGTTTTCTCAGCCGGTAATTGGTCTCGGTGCCAATCTTGATGAGCATGATCTCGAGCCAGGTAAAGACAAGCGCTGAACCAAGCAGGAGGGCGAAGCCACCCTTGGCGAAGTCGGTGGGCATTTTGACCGAGGTCATTTTTGAGAGGATGAAATCCACCAGCAGAAACAGCCCTGCGAGCATGAACTGGAGCAGCCCGATCTGGATAGTATAGAGGGCCACCTTGAGGAAGGTCAGGGGATCCCGCTGCTCTTTCTCTTTTTCACTCTCTGAGAGGAAGAGGACAACCAGTACGAAGAGAAACATCATCACCGCGCCCTGAGCCATGGCAAGAAGCTTGCCGCTTAAGGCGGAACTGTTAATGTTGATGAAATCGAGACTGATATCTCTGAACGGATTTCTGGCGGCCAATACATTTACCAGTGAAGAGTGTAAAAACTGCATAGTCTTACCTTTCCTAAAAATGAGATGAGCGTTTCAGGCTGTTAGGGGAATTATATTGTAAGAAGGGGGGAAAAAGATCAAGCTGAATCCCCCGGTAGTTTGAATGAACCTGTGCAGAGATGACAACTCATCCCCGCGTTGACGGGTTTTCTCCAGCCACACAGACCCTCGCCCCCAGCGCGCGCAGAAACCTGAGTCCGAAACCGTTAATAAGCAATTCCGAATGGATCCCGTCGGGATGATGATGGCTGAGCGTCACCGAGGAGCCGGGAATGAGCCCGAGATTCAGCAGTTCCCTGCGCTCGTCACCCTCCCCTTCCAGAATAGTTATGACCGCAGTTTCTCCCGGAACGAGGTCCGACAGTCTGCGGAGGGGCTCCATCCCCTCCCCTCTCATGGCGCTGAAGACGCAGGCCGTTGTGCAGCTGTGATCACACCCATCTGCCCGGGTAATGTCCATCTGCTGATCGTGAAATCGCTGCCAATGAACGATATCGAAAAAGGGACAATTGAGCAGGAACTCCATGAAAAGCACTAGGTGATCCTTGGCATCTTCCGTCAGGGAGTGCTCCATGGCGCAGGCGTTTTTCACCGCCTCCTCCCTGTCCATCTTCAATACCTCGCAGAAAAAGCGGGAGAGTACTTCATGACGGGAAAAAATTTCCCGGGCGAGGCGCTCTCCGGATTCGGTCAACCGGATATACTCCCGCCGCTCATAATCAATGAGTCCCATCTCCGAAAGCCGCCTCATAGCGGGGGATACTGAACCGGCTTTGACGTTTCTTACCCTCGCGATATCCTTAACACGGACGAATCCCTGTCGCTGGGTATACTCAAAAATAGTTTCCAGATAGTCTTCAAGTGCGCTGGTGAGTTTAGCAGACTGTTCATGGGGGCTCATTTAGACACCTCTAAAACCATAAGGTATACTCTAAGAATAACCCAGTCAACCCGCTTGTTCCGTCAAAAAGAAAAGGGACGACCCCACCTCCCGTATTGCCAAGATGCACCCTTTCTGATACGGTTTTTGCCATGACGCTCCATTTTCTTTCACGTGAAATCCTGCTGGTGGCCGCAGAAGACGATAGATCCCAGCTCCTCATCAGCCAACTGGAATCCCTGGGGTTCATGGTGACACGAAGCACCGAACCCAATACGTTGAAAGATCTCCTCGAGAATAAATTCTTCGCAGTTGCGGTGTTTGAGCTCGACACGCCCAAACCCGACTTTGGACTCTCACTGCTTGACTTCATCGCCAAACTGAGCCCCCAGACCCACGGCTTCATGCTGGCCACCAGAGAGAGCTTCCACGCTGCGGTCAATGCCTACCGCAAAGGCGCCAAAGACGTAATTCTCTATGAGATTGAGAATTTTCCCTACCTGGTCGACAGCGTCCTTAAAAGCGCCACGCGGATTGCCCAGGAACAGGACAGGGATCGCCTCCTGAGCGACATGAACGCTGTCCACAAGCAGTTCTTTAAAATGATGTTGTCCATGCATATCCGGCTCATGGAGACCGAGACCCAGCTGCGATACAGGGAAGGCGTCGCGGATCTGGATATGCCCCCCCTCAACATCCTCATCGTCGACGGTGAGTCAACTC
>JAHJLU010000712.1 GCA_018821745.1 Myxococcota bacterium
ATATAGTGGCGCAAGGAACGGGACACCTCCACCAGTCCATAATGAACGGGCTTGTTTACCTTGTCGAGCAGGGTTTCCATGGTGTTGAAAAGACGACGCTGGTAAGAACCCTCTTTTTTCCCCGATGAGGAAACAAAGTTCACCTCGAGGCAGAGCGCCTGCAGAATGCGTCCGGGTTCGCCAACATTGAGGGCGCAATGGAGCCACCTGGTGCCGAGCTCTGAACCCTTTACGTGATCCGTGAAGAACATCCCGCTGGTAATAGACCGGAACATGTCAACCCGCATCAACTCTCTGGTCGTTATCTGGCTCGCGTCACGTTCTCTGTAGGAGAGTCCCCGAAGTCGCAGCAACAGCCTCCTCCACGCCAGCGAGAAGAGTGTTCTCCAGCCTTTTTTCGGGATGCGAACCCTATGGGCCTGCATAACCTTGTTGATGACCTCCTGCCCCTCATCGAGGTGCCCCGAGCACATCAGTAAATCTCCTGCGAGACGCTGATATTCCAGCGCTTCTACTGGATTGGCTCCGACGACAGCCTTCAGGTAGGCGTGGGCTGCCTCCCTGTTTCTCCCCCCGTTGGCGAGCGTGCTGCCCAAATCGCGCCAGATCTCTTGCAGCCCAGTCTCTTTGTGGCTGTTTTGCGCAGGCCAAAGGGAGATTACCTTCTGGTAGAGTTTTGCTGCGCGATCGAAGGCCAGCAGATCGTCTGCCAGTCGTGCGGCCTCAAGGAGATACCGGCGCGCCATGGGCAGATTTACTGCACCCTCGTAGTGGAAGGCCAGCAGATCCGGTTTCATTCCGGGGAGGCTGCTGTAAATGGAGGCGAGTTTTTTGTGCCAGTTGCGTTTTGTTCTGGGGGGAAGATTTTTGAGAACAGATTCTCGCACCCTGTCGTGATAGGGTTTTACCAGCTTGTTGGCGTCGGTTCCGGCTGTCTTAAGCAGGTTCGCCACACACAACTGATGCACCGTCATGATGAGTTTTTCGGGGGCCAGATTTGCTGCCTGGGCCAGGGCAGCAATTGTGATGGATGCGCCGGAGACGGAGACGATCTCCAGAATGTCCCGTGACGCTGTTGGAAGGGAGCTGATGCGTTCCCAGAGTGCGTCATCGAGCATCAGGAAGGGGCTGCCCGATTTCTGCCGCTCGCGGTTATGGGCGTGTCGGATCAATTCATGGATAAAGAGGGGGTGTCCGCCACTCTCACCGACCATAAAAATGAGACCTGCGCCCTGAGTCTGGGCATCGATATCTTCAAGCTCAGACAGTCTCCTGGCCAGCTCAAGGGACTCATCGTTGGTCAGTGGCAAGACAGGCATCAGATCCACCGGGGCGGGGATACCCTCAATGACTCTCGCCAGCTCATTGTGCGCATCTTTTTCCTCTGATGTGGTGCGCCGGGCCAGAATGGTGAACAGCGCCGGAGGGGAAGGGTGCGCCACGAGTGCCCGAAGCAGCAAGAAGCTGTCCTCATCCGCCCACTGGAGATCATCAATAAAGAGGACCACATGATACAGCCGGCAAAGACGGGTGAACAGCTCTCGCAGGGCACCGAAGGCCAGACTCCGTATTTTGGGGAGATCCTCTCCTCGTTCGACGGACTGTGTATACCTGTTGATGGCGTCCACCCGGTTGAGTACGGGGAACACCTTTGTGAGGAAGGCGACTTCCTGAGGAACAACGGAAATTACATCCTCTTTTGTCAGGCGCATCAACAGGTGGCTCAGTGTATCAATGATTTGATCAAACGCTTTGAACGAGACGGACTCGTGCTCATGACATCTGCCCGTGAGGACAATCATTCCTTCCCGGGGGATGACATGCTCACGAAGGAAGCTTTTCACGAGTTCACTCTTGCCCAGCCCGGAGGTCCCGTACAGCAGAACAGTCCGCTGTTCGCCGGTGAGAGACTTGTTGAGATGTTCCAGGAGAGATTGTTTCTCCTGGGTCCTGCCCACGAACAGCTGGCTCTGGTTGATGCTGTGTTCCGGTCCGATGACCCCGGGCATGGTGAACCGGTTACTCCCAAAGAGAGAGGGTTCCTTAGGCGTGCTCATACCGGCTCCATGAAAAAAGTTTCAATTTTTCCTCAGTAGTTGTGGACCAGGACTCCACAGGCGAAGTAGGTGTGGGGAGAGGAGACGCTGAGGGTGTAGACGGGTCTGTGGCCCCCGACGGTTATGGCGCAGATTCTCTCGGAGACCAGCCGCCGGTGACGCATGACCATTACCTGGTCCCGGGGAGTCAGGGTTCCCGCATGTATAAAGCCTGTTTCGACGGAACTGAAGAAGGGGTGGTTTCCCGTGGTGACAATCCGTGCGCCGCTGCACAGCTCCAGGGTACTCACCATGGTGGATGGCCGACGAATGAGGCGCTCCACAACCGCGGTCACCATTTTTTCACGGCGCTGGTCCCAGGCATAGACGCGGTCACCGGGAACAAGGTCCTCAATGGGGACCTCGCCCCGG
>JAHJLU010000713.1 GCA_018821745.1 Myxococcota bacterium
ACCCGTGGTTCGTGCATTGCCCGCTGGTATCATACTTCATCATTTCACGATGGCACACTATCATATCTGTGCCCTGGATGGCTCTGGCGCGGCTTGGTGCATGGGGCTCGGCGATGACTACCGGCTGGGAACGGGAGATGCGACCTCCTCCTCCACGTTCAGAGAGGTTGTGATGCCGCAAGGGGTGTCCTTTGCACAAATGGACTGTGGGTACAACGGGTGTTGTGCCGTTGACACCCTTGGCGACGGCTGGTGCTGGGGCAAGAATCTGTTCGGAGAGTCCGGGACCGGCGACGAAACCACGGTAACGGCCACGCCTGTTCGCGTGCTCATGCCTCCAGGTTCCCACTTTAAGAGCATCAAACGATACAACCATGTGTGCGGCCTTGATGTGACAGGGGTTGGGTTCTGCTGGGGCTCAAACCTTTATGGAAGGATTGGCATTGGGGACATGGCGGTTGCATACAGCGCCACGCCGCTCCAGGTGCTCACCCCCGTTGGGATCTCTTTCACCTTCATGGAGTTAAGCCTGAACGCCTCCTGTGCTTTAAGCACCACGGGGGAGGTTTACTGCTGGGGTAGCGGGAGTTCTTGGGAGCAGGGGGATGGCAGTTCAGAAACGGACGCTGCCCCAACGCCTGTCACCATGCCTGCGGGTACATCTTTTATCGCTGTATCAGGCGGGACCACGCACTTCTGCGCCCTTGACCAGTATGGGTATCCCTGGTGCTGGGGTAGCGGGAGCCAGGGAGAGATGGGAGACGGAGAGACCTCAGAGAATAGCGTCCCCTCCCAAATCGCACGCGCAGAGTGATGAGTGGTGCAGATGGAAAGGATTGGAAAATTCGTTGGCGTGGTGAGGGTCCCGGAGGGTTTTACACAGGCCGGTAAAAATGAGACAAGAAGGAACAGCGAAATATTAAGGGGAGCGGGGTGATTAATAAAAGAGGACCGCCACGGGCGTGGCCGACGAGGTGGTGCTTCCGTCGCCCAGCTGCCCGTAGTCGTTGTTGCCGAAACAGTAGGCTGCGCCATCCCCCGTGACCAGGCAGGAATGCTCTTCCCCTGCGGTTATGCTCGTGATGGGCATGAAGGGCATGAGCATCGTGGCTGTGCGTGCGGCCTGGACGCTCGCGCTGGCTGTGACGCCGCCGGCCTGACCCTCGCCGTTGTCTCCCCAGCCGCAGGGGGTCCCGTCCGTGGTGATCGCGATGGAGTGTCTTTCTCCGGTTACAATCGTCACCGCATCGGTGAAGTCTATGGTGTTGGCCATGCGGTCCACAACTCGCTGGGTCTCCCATCCGTAAGTAGTATCACCCATGGTGTCCCCGTTCCCCAGCCTCCCGCTGGCATCGTTCCCCCAGCAATAGATCTGTGCCACAGGGCCATAGCCAATGGCACAAGAGTGGAAGGCACCCACGGAGATCTGCTGTGCCTCCACGGGAGCGGTAGGTTGACTGGTGTGGGCGACACGCAGGGCGAGGCTGGCATGGTCTATGGGGGAGGAGGTGTTGTTAAGGCCGATCTGACCGAAGTAATTATTTCCCCAGCAATAGACCTGATTGGAATCGGTGGCGTTGGTACGGGCGCAGACGTGGCTGAAGGCAACCTCAACCTGCACCACGTTCATGAGTTGAGTTGAGGGGCAGTACTGAATAACCGCTGCGGGGCTCAACTGGTTCTCTGAGCCCGAAGTACATCTCCCCATGTTCCCGTTATCATTGATCCCCCAGCACTGGACCGTTCCCGTGGAGCGCACGGCGCAGGCGTTGGAGGCGCCGGCAGAGACCTGAATGAAATCTGACAGGGGGGTGTTGATGAGGGTGGGGACAAAATGGTCCGTGGTGTCGCCGGTGCCGAGCTTGCCGTGGAGGTTCTCTCCCCAGCAATAGACCGCTCCACCCGAAGTCACGGCGCAAGTGAAGCCACTCCCCGCGGAGATGTCCGTCACTGTGTCAGTGAGTCCCGATACCCTTACCGGGTTGGGCTCGTCATCTTCCG
>JAHJLU010000714.1 GCA_018821745.1 Myxococcota bacterium
CATCGCCGTCGGAGTCGGGAGGGAAGAGGGGGTTTCCCCGGGCCTCAACGGAATCTCGCACCCCGTCGTTGTCGGAGTCCGTGTCGAGATAATCGGGGATACCGTCGCCGTCGGTGTCGACGGTGGACGCACCACACCCCTCAACAGAGTTGGGGATCCCGTCAAAATCGTCGTCCCCGTTAAAGTTCTCACACACCGTATTGTTGACATTATTTTCGTTGTTGGTGTTGTTGCCGCTGCCGCTGGGGCCGCACGCGGGCAGAAAAAGCACCATTCCCATAACGATAATGGAGGAGAGGAGACGGTTGGTTTTCATGGTGATCACTCCGGATGTCGTGGATAATGGAACATTTTTAGTCCATTTCAGGGTTCATTCACAGGAAATTATAACGCAGATCTCCACAATGTCACTCGGTCATAAAGACCCCCCCGGGACAAAAAGTTGTCCTTTCCACTGCACCTGTTTAAAATCAGTGCTAAATTGATTGCGTTCGCGCATTGGTTTGGGTTATACTTCTGTCAGCTTTCGCACCCCTTTTGCATTGGCATCAGGGAACTGTCGAAGCGGCCCAAGGTACTGTCATGAAAAACATTTTCTTCATTATTATAGCCCTTGTCATCATCACCCCCTCCCGCGTGCAGGCCACGGAATTGACCCACGTCGCCGGCGCACCCTTCATCTGGGAGAAAGAGAAGCAGACCCCCTTCGGGTTCAAGCTCAACCTGGGGTTCAACTACGAATACATGTCCGCCAACATCAGCCGTGAATGGCAGGGTGACGGCGCGCTCAAGGTGGTGCGGGATCTGGAATACAAGCGCAGCACCACCACGGTCAATGTGGGGGCCGAGATCGGGGTCAAGGGTTTCGCCTTCTTCCTGAATCTCCCCATCATCCTCTCCCAGTCCTACAAGTATTCCCTGGTCCCCGGTGCACTCTACCCGGGCTACCCCGATTACGACGCATGTATTGCGCGTAATCCCACCAATCCGGCCGCCTGCAACCCCGATGGGGTCAACCTGCATAACTCCCGCACCGTGCAAGACGGCATCGTGAGTGATATTTACGATCCCGCCGACGTGGAGAGCATCGTCCCCTTCGCTGGCGGCAATGCGGGTCCCCGCACCATCATGGACGGCAGCCGCAAGGGCATCGACCAGCTCCATGTGGGGTTCCGGTTCAACGTCCCCGTGTTCAACAACGTGGAGGATCACACCAAACCCTTCTGGGTCCTCTCCTTCGATGTTGGCCTCCCCGTGGGCACGGTCATGGACTTCAAGCGCCTCCACGACGGCTCCCCCCAGTGTGGCTCCGTGGCCTGTTCATCGGGGACACAGCGCCCCGACCTCAACACCGCCGTTGGACGTGGCGTCTACGATATTACCCTCTCATCGATCATGTCCAACAAGCGGGGCATCTTCGACAACTTCTTCAAGGTGTGGGCCACCCTCCCCTTCGCCTATGACAATGAGTCCCTGTACCGCGACAAATATTACTTCGCCAACTGGGGCATGAAAAAGCCCGCCGCTCCCATCAAGGGAGGGATCAGTTTCGGCACGGATTTCCTGGTCTACAATGACCCGATTAAAAAGATCCGGCTCAACCTCTTTGTCCGGGGCGATGTCAAGGGTGTCTTCCAGGGACAGGACTACAGCGAGGCCTATGAGCTGCTGGCCGGCTCCCCCGCCCTCTACGGCCCCGACACCTGGGCAGCCAACGGGCTCCCCTCTTCGCAATACAATGATTTGGCCAATATCAATTACTACCCCGGCCTCACCACCGTGGAGAACTATGCGGTTCTGGGCGGGCAGATCGGCATGAACCTCCGGATCACCCGTTACTTCTTCGCCGAGTTCAGTTACGGGCTCCGCCACATGACGGAACACTTCCTCACCTACACCGACGCCGGCATCGACGATGGAACCGCGGCCAACACTTACGGGCGTATCGATCTCAACACACAGGAGGCGAACCCCTATTACCGTCCCGTCATCGACCAGGTGGGGAACCGCTACAGAATTCAGGAGTCCATGATCCATACCCTCATGTTCAAACTGTACCTGCTCTATTAATCACGCCTCTATTCGCAACCACGCACCATGGATGATACCCGGCACATTACCCCCATGCCAACGGTGAGCGGCGACTGGCCCGCTTTTCCGCCAAATCTTCGATTCATCAAGAAAATCGGACAGGGGGGAATCGCCAAGGTCTACAAGGCGGTCCAGGAACCACTGAACCGTGAAGTCGCCGTAAAGCTGCTCACCCTGCAGACCCAGGAACATGTGGCGCGATTTGAGCGTGAAGCCCGCCTCATGTCTACCTTTCAGCACGAAAACATCACCCACGTGTACGATTTCTACCGTGACGCATCCCGCCTCTACATGGTCATGGAGCTGGTGGAAGGAGTGGACATCAAGGAGCTGCTCCAGGACGGCAAGCCATTTCCCCCGGAGATCGCCGCCGCCATCGCCCTCAAAACCGCCCGTGCACTGGAATATATCCACAACCGAAAAACTGTCCACCGGGATATCAAGCCGGGGAACATCATGCTCGCCTATGACGGGAACGTGAAGCTCATGGATTTCGGCATCGCCCGTCACTATGGCGAACGACTGACCAATGACTCCGATGCAGCCGTACCCCACGATGAGGACGGCATGGGAATCGGAACTCCCGCCTACATCAGCCCCGAGCAACTGCGAGGGGAGCCCGTCGATGGCCGCAGCGACATTTACAGCCTGGGAGTCGTGTTCTATCGCATGCTCACCGGGGTCAAACCCTTCGTCTATCGCACGGAAAACACACTCTTCTCCAAAATACAGCACAACACGCCGGTCCCCCCTCGATCGCTCATGCCGGACATCCCCCGGGTTCTCGACCGCATTATCATGCGGTGTCTGGAGAAATCCCCCCAGGACCGTTACCGTGACGCATCGGAGCTCATGCAGGACCTGGAGCGGTACCTGAAACGCTCAAACCCGTTTTTAAAATTCGAGTTTGTCTTCATCGAGTTTCTCCAGTCAAAGCAGCAGTTGACCAGGTCCCATACAGACACCATGATGGCCAACCTGGCCCTCTCCCACCTGGAACGCAAACGGCGCCACCCCGTGAACTGGTGGCCAATCATTGCCATCCTCATGGCCGCCGGCCTCCTGACCCAGACAATCTTGCTCTGGCTCGGCATCATTTAGTTCCATTTTTTGCCAAATATCCCATTGGCACTATCATGGGAACTATGCTTCCGGTTCCTCTTTACAGCGACATTCAACGCTTCCTCACCTACCTGTCGGCCACGGGATCCAACTCTCCCCATACGCTCAGGGCCTACGAATCGGATCTGAAGAGCTTCGCAGACTTCCTTGGGCAGAGATGCAATCGCCCCGCAGATACGGCCATGGTTACCCTGGAGAATGCCCGCTTCTGGCTCGGTCAGATGTTCGGCAGCTGCCAAAAACGGACCATGGCGCGGCGGATCTCAGCGCTCAGGAGTTTTTCACGATGGCTCAGCAGCAGCCATGGAGACTCCTTTGATGAAATGGATCAACTGGGGATCCCCAGAA
>JAHJLU010000715.1 GCA_018821745.1 Myxococcota bacterium
CCTCACAGCAGGCCGGACAAGACTTCAAGGACTGGTCTCACAAGCAACTCTATGAATTGTTCGAAAAACTCAAGCACTTTGGTGAGCACTCCATCAAACACCTCCAGCTACAGAAGCACGGCAAACAGCACACATTGGAAGTGTACGGGGCATTCCCTGCACACTCCCAGTTTTCTCTGCCGGCTCACGTGCCAGATGACGTGAGGTGGGCGAGATTTCGACTTGAAGGGGCCAACCGACTCATCGGCTTTGTCGTCGATTAGAACAAGTGCACGGCCCTTGGACTTTGCCCAAATATTTTCTATGTGGTTTTTCTCGATGCACACCACCGGTTCTACCCTACGAGAACATAGCCTTTACGACCACACTGGTGGAGACGGCCAAGGCGCATGAGATCCACCCGGAGCACTACCTGAACCACATTTCACCCACCTCCCCACTGCGGACACTGTAGAGAAGCTGGATGCCCTCCTCCCTTGTGAAGATGGACCCTCCCCTCGAGAAGATCATCCTGTGGTGTCTCAAAAAGGCCCCCGAGGAACGCCCCCAGAGTACGGCGGAGCTTGGAGAGAATCTCCTCGCCTACTTCAAGAGCCGGACTTGATCCCTTCCCAATCTGAGCCGCCCGTGGATGGCCATTGGTTCCCCTTCAGTGAGATGTTGCCCTGAAACCTTTGGGACTCAGCCACACCGTCACCGTTTGCCACCATAATGAAACCCGAGGTTTTTCGCCATGTGCCTCATGGGACTCCGTTCCCTCTTGCTGTGCGGGGGGACCCGCTCGTAGTAGGTGAGGGTGACCAGCATCTCCTTGTGGAGCGGATGAATACAGACCACCTCATCGACATACAGCGTGTATTTCTTCCCATTGTGGCCGGGGACACCGGTGTCAGTCATCGCGGCCCGCGTATAGACGCAGTCGGCTCCGCGGTGAAGTTTTCTTGTCGCGCTGTTCAGCCTCAGGTGGCTGTACCTGGGGCGCTGCTCGAGGGCTTCGAAGTTCTCCCTGCGCTGTTTTTTCAAAGCTGTCGGATCGAGGCTGTACCGTCCACGGCTGCCGATGCTCGCTCTGATGGAGAAGGACTGGTTTCCATAGGAAGTTTTCAGGGGAGTCTTGAACAGCGAGATGCCCGTCTCACTTTGATTCACCAGCCGCCAGCCCTCCTCAAGCGGGGTGTAGAAACTGAACCCAAGAAGAGACACCCGAGTCACTTGAACCGGTACCCTGGGAACAGGTTTTCCTTCACCCTGGATCGGAGGATCCTCAGCGGGAGGATCCTCGCAGGAGGGGCAGCTCATTCTCTTTTCAGCATAGGTCACGACGCCCCTCACGATGATCCGGCCGGTCCCCCTTGCGATGCCACGTACAGCCCCGCGGGCGATGCCTCTTGCGGCGCCACGGGCGATGCCTCTTGCGGCGCCACGGGCGATGCCTCTTGCGGCGCCACGGGCGATGCCTCTTGCGGCACCCTGAACGATGGTCTTTGCGACCGCCCCGGCGATCTGCCCGCAGCCGCTCGACACGACGACGGTCAGAGAGACCAACGCAAGCAGCGTGTGAAGGGAGGTCCTTCGATGGAGGCCTCGTACCGGGTGGCTTTTTATTCGGATTTTCATTGCGACTCCTTTTGAGAGGGATCGTTGACGGCAAGACCGCAGACGGGAGAGTAGCAACCTGCGGGCCAACAATGTTACGCACCGACTCAACTGCCTTCGTCGGACCACTGAATTTATTTTACCTTATAGATTGTGGCGAGTTGTGGATGGCCGGTGCGTTTGGCGAGAGGTCTCGGAGCTGTGTGTGAATCTGGAACACACCGTTAACAAATCACCACACCGTCAAAATGATGTTACAAGGTAAAATGGATGCGCGGGCGTGAGGTGTGATGAGAAATGAACAGTGAATACGGAGTATTCCTCGCTAAAGATCGCCATGACAGGGAAATACAGGTTCCGTAAATTTATAATTATCAAGATCTTCAAATACGATGTGTGAAAATCTGATGACAGGGTGCGTGTTTTCATTGAGGTGCCTGGCCCGAAGGTTGCTCAGTCTGACACATGGAAGAGGCCTCCCCTTGCGGTGGAGCCCTGTCGTTTTCAGCAAAGAAACCGAGTTTTTAATTTGGTTCTCTCAACAAATGGAGGTCAGTATCGTGTCAAACTTTCAAATCAGCGGAAGGATCGTGTCTGTTCTTTTTGTGCTCATGGCAGCCTGTTTCGACTTCAGCGTCTCCTAGCCCGTCCCGGATTATTGCAGTGGCCCCGACAACAGGGTCCCTGTCGCCAATCTGGGGGAGGACCTTCGGGTCATGATGGAGCCAGAGGAGGGCGCCATGTTCACAGTGTCAATAGACGGGAGCCGATCCTATGATCCGGAGGGTGACACGTTGATCTATCAATGGCGAATCGTTTCTTCCTCCGCCCCGACGGGGTCCATCACGGGGGCAGGAGACCACGCCCACATTGATGTGTATGGTCCTGGCGAGATCTTTGGGTTCCGGGGAGATCTCTTCTTGAGTGTCTGGCTCCTCCACAGGTCTCTTAGGGATCACCTGAGAGCGATACTTGGCATTGGGGGCGACACTGGACTGGGGCGCTGCCGTGAATAGCGGCACTGCAGCCACTGGCTATGGAGAGCGCAACGTGACCCAGTCCAGTGCCCTTGGTAGCGGAGTTTATGAAACCTCGGGGGAGGGATGATGGCGGCGAGCTTTTCGATAAGCTCCGTGGGCGTGAACACCAGGTGCGTGGTGCCGTCATCCCAGGGCGTCTTTAGCTTGAAGGTGAGATCACCATTGGGGATCTGCCTGAGGCTCTCGATGAAGAGTGGCGGTCTGGCGATGTAGACAACAAAGGTTGAACAATCTCTTACGGTCCCAGGCGGGGATGTGGGTGGCGGCGTGCAGGGAGAACCCACTGGAGCTGAAACACAGGTGGCC
>JAHJLU010000716.1 GCA_018821745.1 Myxococcota bacterium
ATGCTGCCCTCACCGAGTTGAAAAAGGCCGTCATCGCCGATCCCCATCACACCAACGCCCATTTCGAACTGGGGCTCATTTATCTGAAGAAGGCCAGTACGATCCTGGATATTACTAAAAGAGCACAGTGTTTCCAGGGCGACGCCCGAAAAGAGAAGGAAGAGGAGGCCCAGGCCCTCCTGGCCATGGCGAAGAAGCATTTCCTCCAGTCGGCCCGGAACAAACAACTGACCTCCAAGGCCCACAACAACGTCTCGGCCATCGAGATCCATTTTGGCAACAATGAGTCGGCCATCGAGCACGCAAAGAAATCCACCTCTGACCTGGTGTACCAGGACAGCTACGTCGCCAACACCAATATCGGCTGGGCCTATTACCACCTGAAGCAGTTCAAAAAATCCATCCCCTACTTCAAACAGGCGCTCCTGATCCAGTCAAAATATTGTCTGGCCCGGTACCGTATGGGGCGATCCCTTTTTGAACTGGGAGAATATTCCAAAGCGGAAAAAGCCCTGCTGCGGACCGTCAAACAAGGCCCTCCATGTAACTCCATCCAAGAAGCGTGGCTCTATCTCGGGCTCGCTCAACTCAAACTTGGAAAACACAAGAATGCCGTCTTTGCCCTCTCCCGCTGCAAACTCATCTCTGACCAGAGCTGTGTGAGCCAAAAATGTGAGCAGCACCTCAAGGTGATCATCACCCATGAACAACCCCACACCGAAGACGAACAGCCGGCACCATAAAGTTCACCGATTCGCCTTCATCCTGAATCCCCTGTGATTTTATAATTTTTATATTTCCGCCGTATTGCTACTCATGAAAAATATGACGGCCCTTGTTTTCCCACCAGGAGATCCAGTTCCGGATCGCCAGCTCCATTTGCTCGCCTTCGAATTCAGGACTATAGCCGTTGTCGGTGCCCACAATACGCAACAGCTCGTTGTGGGCCTCAAGACGAAGCGCTTTATCCGAGGCACGCAGCGCCTCGATGAGCCATAAAATTCGGTGGCGACGCTTATTGAGTGCCAGCCATGAATTCCACCGCTCCCGCTTGTCCTGGAAATCTCTGAGGGTGATATGCCTGAGTGCATCGGCGGCCAACTGGCTCAGTTCCTGATTCTGCCGATCAAAGAGAGAGACCAGTGTATCAATGGAGGCCTTGTCTCGAAGTCTCCCGATCGCCTCAATACTGCATTTTTGCAGGAAGGGCTCCTCGCTGAGGAGAAAATTCCTGATATTTGCAGTGATCTCTGCAAGTTCCTTGTGTCCCTCATAGGACAAAAGTACCTTGCCCGCCACTTTGCGAACCTTTTCATCGGCATCGAAGAGACGCTCGCCAATCCGGTACAGCACTTCCGGGAGGCGTATCTCAATGAAGAGGTATACCGCATAAAACCGCACCATGGGATTCTCTGAATCGAGAAGATCCATGACCACCGGCACACAGGGAAGTCCCCAATGTACGATGAAACTGAGCAGGGGCCCATGTTCCGAGGGCGGGGGAATCGCTTCGATTTCCGGCGGGAGCTTGAATGTAATCATGCCGGGGAAATAAAAAGCGAGAACCTCAAGGGTCTGGTCCTTATGCATTTTGAGCTGCTCGGCAGCTTCCATGTCGAGACGATCCTGCTGATGAGAGATATGCTCCAGCCTGTCAAAGAGGGCGATAATTTTCTCCAACTTGCTGTCGGCGTCCCGGGAAGTGGGCATGGGGGCCGTTACCGCGTTGTTGATGTCGGGCTTTTCAGGGATCACCGTCCCCGCAGAGATGGCAGCACGTTCCACACCACTCTTGAAACGCTTGACCACCTTCAATTTTTTGGAAGAACCAATATCCTTCATTGAATCGATGCTTTTTGCTATTTTCTGTTCCTTGATCAGCCTCAGGAGGCCTTTGGAGACAGCGACGGCGGCGGTGGTCATATCGGCGAAGAGCGAAGGAGCAAAGTCACGATTGGTCGCCCCGAACAGGATGGCAACCACCCGCTTGCCGATGGCGACGGGAAAAACAAAAACATTCTTTGGACGGCCAAGGCTCAGATAATCAAAGACAAATCCGTTCCCCGAGTCATCGGGGGCCTCGCCAACGTACCCCTTTGATTTATTTGCCTGTTGCAGCAGAGAGGGGAAATCCAGGGCGATGAGGTAGTTGCGCACGTTGTGCTGGTCCACCTGCCCGTTGAAGATGGCAAACTTGCCCTGTGCTGCGTCTCCGGAGACGGTAAAGAGATAGGAAAAATCCACGAACTGGGAACCATACCGCAGGAAATGGATAAGCATTTCATCCCTGTCCTGCATGTCGATCAGCAAAGAGACCAGCTCCACCAGGCTGATGGATGATCCGTCAAAGGAGAAGAGTGCGCCCTCCTGCCCCGTGGGCATGGCCTTGGGGATAACCATTGGCTCGGTGAGATCGGGGAGCCCCGGCATAAAAGCATCGATCCCGGAGGACACAGGCGCTGGCGCACCAACTGGTGCTGATTCATCAGCGGGGGCCGGGGAATCAGAAGATGACCCGGTCTCGCCGGCGGCCAATTCCGGGGAGGTTGAATCCTCTGTTTGCGGGGATTCCATCCCCCCATCATCGGAAAAATCATCATCGGGGGAATCATCATCCGGCACCGGAGCATCGTCTCTGTCGGAGGCGAGAACGAGATCTTTGATCTTCTTGACGTCTTCCCGTCGTGTCTTGAATTGGAAGCCGGGCTTGGTGACCTCTTCGTCGAAATCCGAGAGCTCTTCACTGCGGCGGATCTCCTCGGGGGTGGCTATGTGAGCGCCCCCGTTGGCGAGGGTGGGCACAAGAATGTCGGAGGAGATATCCCGCTCCACATACTCGAACGAGGGGATTGGCGTAGAATCGTCGTCGGAGTCGTCGTCTTCAATGTTGAAGGCTTCCGTTTTCTTTTGCGAATCCTGGGAGAGGGGCGCCTGCCCAATGATCCCCGTGGTCATTACGAGGGTAGCCCGCGGGTCCTCCTGGTAGTGGGGGATCTCTATGACCCGGGGTGGCGGTGTCATTTCTTCGGGGTCATGCCCAGGGGCAGGATCAGGCTCTTTATCCACGGCCTCTGACTCACCCGAGCCAGAAGACCTGAGTGCGTCGTCATCGAACTCGTCGGGTTCTTCTTCAGTAGGCCTGGGAGCCGGCTCCGCTTTTTCTTCGATAAATTTTTCCAGCCCGAAGGGCTGCACCAGTTCACCGGGATAGGGGGCCGCGGGGCCCACCTTCTCGAGGATTTTCTGGACGCGTTCATCGATCTCGAAGCCATAGATCAGCCGGGCGATCTCCCAAAGTCTGATCTCGGGAACCACGCGGGGAATGAGGGTTATCCCCAGCATGAATCCCATCTCTTCAAGTTTTATTTTCTCTATCTCTGGATTTACTAAAACACCCAGAAAATCACCATTTTTTGTCACCGGAATAACGGAATACCTTTTGGCCAGTTTGGGGGGGAAGGCCTTTACCAGATCCTTTACTTCCCCAACCTCTATATCCTTGAGTTGAATCGTGGGTATCCCGCTCACTTCGACGATGGAACGGATAATCGAAAGTTCGCTGAACAGGCCCATCTCGATGAGCGTTGTATCGAGAGTTCCACCATGAATTACCTGGCGTTTGAAGGCCCTGTCAAGTTTCTTGACGGGGATGAGATCCTGTTTGACGAGATACGAAGAGAGTTTGCTTGCCATAATCCGGTCTCAAAAGTGATCGCTTCGGGACGATATTGCCCAGCGACCGCAAAATGCAATACATCACAAAACAAATCAAAGCACTAGGTGCGTTCTAATGTGATCTTGACTGTACACTTCCCGAAAGTAACAGCGGAATATTATCACACATCGCTCCCTTTGTTATCACAAAATGCCATAAAAGATCGGAGGATCCCAAGGGGGGCGAAAAGTCCAAACCCATGCTATTTCAATTGGTTATTTACACCAAATCCTCTGTATGGAGGACTTGACCTGCCAGCTTTGCGGGGGAATTCAGCCGGTAACGTCGAAATTGGCCATTTCGGAGGCGGAAGGAGAGGAAGAAGAACTGTTGGCTTTCTGGGACGCAAAGTAGGAGATCGCCAGAGTCGCCAAAATAAGCAGAATGAAAACGACCAGCCCGGTGCTGACACGACTCTCCCGCTCATCTTTGTTTTCATCTTTGGCTCCGCCCACATTCAGGGATGAGAGGAGCGGGATGGAGCTGTTCTTGGCGAGAGAGGGAACCTTTGCCTGCCCAATGGGATAGAGACCAATGATTGCATTGTAGTCGAGGTTTGCTTCCCGAGCATAGAGTTTGAGAAACCCTCTGACGTAAACGGGTGCGGGAAGCGCTTCCCATTGATTGTCTTCAAGGAGGACAATGGATGCGACCGGGATCATGGTTCTATTGTGGATCTCTTCGACGGAGAGATTCATTTTTTCTCTGGCCGCTTTAAGAACGGTTCCCAAACTATCCGGTTTTGTTACCAGTTCAGGAGAATTTTTTGTGTTGTGCTTTCTAGCCATGTAGTTGCCTCAATGTTCAGCGTTCTTCTCACAATGGCCATAGAATAGCAAGTTGAAATGGAAGGTCAACCCCTGAAATTTTCAAGTCAGGGCGGAAAAGGAGACCTTTTCCCTGTGATTCGACCCATCTCCCATTATCTGAGACCTTCAGCTTTCCATCAGCCCAGCATCATGTATAATTTGCTCGCCCCGA
>JAHJLU010000717.1 GCA_018821745.1 Myxococcota bacterium
AGCATGGCCTTGGTGGTCACACCCGTCACACCCCCCATGACGGCGATAACCATCTATAACTCTTATCTTATTTCCTCCCCGTCACAGTAAAAGACAAAAAGAGGTACAGGTTTCAGAGCAGCTCCAGAGAAAAGTTACAGGAGAAGTTTGGATTTGGTGTGACGGATGGGGATGTTCTGACAAGAAGCCTACTGGTTGCAGCAGGTTACATCCGTCATGCCCCCTGTGACGGGGGTGGAGGAGATTCTGCGGATGATGCCCATCTGGAGACAACTCAGACCAAGAGGGCCTTCTCTATCGAGGAAGCCCACGGGGAACCCAAAAACACCACTCCGGTGGGTTCCCGGCCTTGTGTATCAGACGTTCCGGAGTGCCCGGAGTGCTTTTGGAGATTATTGGAAAATAATTTTCTCAGAGAGATCTCTTCACTGCAGTGCTGTGAGCACTACAGTGAGCGTGAGTAGGCCTGAGCACTCCGGGTACTCCGGTGAGGGGGTGGGGAGAGGGCGTAACCTTACATGGTTACAGCGTAATTTACATCCGGAGTGGTCACCGGAGTGGTTGGTGGGGGTAGTCCGGTCACTCCGGAATGGAATTGCCGGTGATACCACACCACCATCCATCCCCGGCACATCCCCGGCACCCATCACCGGCACCTGAAGTCCCTGTGTATCAGTAGTCTCGCTCTCTCTGCGGGGGATGCAGGTGATAAAATCCATCATCTGGAGAATAAATTTTACAGGGGGGTGTACCTGATGGTACTGCCCCCTGCTGTATTATACCCGTGAGTGAGAATCATCCCCCGCATCACCTGCAGAGGGGATAAAGGCGTGTGGTATCAGTGTGTTAGATTGCCGGGGATGGGCTTGGGGCTATCACCCGCGTGTTTTGCATCACCCGCACATCCCCCGCTTCAACACATGACTCGGCGTGGACGTCACGACCTTCTTCACGGTGGCTTCGGCCTCCGAGTGAGTGAGTCCATGCGTGACGGGGGTCCTGGAGGCCGATGTGTCGTGCCCTGATCGGAGCATTATGCCCGAGCGCAAACCATTGCTGGATAAAGGCTACAGTGATCTGGGCAAGGGGCGGTTGTATTCAGGAAATAAGTAGACAAGAACACTCGCTGTACCCGCTAGTGCTGATTCATGGCTCACGATAATCCAGCAGTTCCGCCAGTATATAGATCGGGGGGGAGCCGAAGGTAGTCCACCACCTTCTCCTGAGACGTTTCACCACCGGGATGAAGGAGTCCCTGAGCTTCTTTTTTCTCGCCTCGGCCCGGACAGCCTGAGAAGCATACTGCAGCGCCTCCATGATGCTCCCAACGGCTGAGCCATCATCTATCATTCGATCGAGGAGATCTCGCACCACGGGGAGCATTTCCGGCGTCATCTTCACGAAGGGGAGCAGCTCGATCAAAGCGCTACGGAGCTCGGCCTTGCCTGTGCTCTTCAGTAGGCCGAGCATCTGCTTCTCATGGGGAAAGGGCGTGATTGTTCCCCAGGGGGCCGCGGGATCCCTCGACTCAGGAAGGCACTTTCTCCAGAACCTGGCGACGGCACTGATCGCTCCCGGAACACGAGCCTTGAACAGATTCTCAGACAGGGCCGAGACCATAGGGAGGTAGGCCCGCCATCTTGCCGGCGGGACCGACCGCTTACAGTCGGTGAAGGTATTGCAGCCGAGTCCCCCGCATTCCTCCCATGTCTTGCAGTGCCAGATTCTGAGTGCCTCACCGATCCGCTCCAGCAGAGAAATTCTGAAGGAGACGGTGGCTTGCAGTGACGAACTCATCAGGGCCGGTTCCAGGGGAGCGAACCGTACCGCGACGAGAGCCGCGAAGGGGGAGGTCCTATAGGCATTGAAGCCACGTCTGATCGTGTCGTACTCCTCTCGCGTGATCTGCATGCGCGCCATGACCTCCAACACTTGGGTGACCATTTGCTTGGTGAAGGACATCTGACGATTGAGGACTAGGGACAGCAGGCGTCTTCGAGTGTCGGGACCTATGTTCGGTACGAAGCGATCTTCTGGCTGCAGTGCGAGGTCCTCGCATCCCGTTGCCGCAAGGGAGATGGCCTGGGAGAAGGTGATGCCTTTCTGTATGGACCAGCACCTGACGTTGAGATCATGGAGCAGGGTGATTAGGCGAGACGTCGCCTCGGGACCCGCCGCCGCCGATAGGAGTGAAGAGAGGGGATCTGCGACTCGTCGCTTCCCTTTGTCCGACTTCCGAGTCGTTTGCAGGAGACACTTGAGCAACCAGGGTGTGAAGGTGGAGAAGGGCTTTGCCGAGATCCTCTTCGCGAGGTGGTCACAAAGCTGCGATGACCACCGCCACATCCAGTTCATTTGCCGTACGTGCGCAGCCGGATCCTTGGCTAACCGGTCAAGAAGGAGTTCGAGCACCTCTTCCCGAATCTTGGGTGAGAGCTTCTCGAAGTGCTTTACAGCCGCATTCAGCAGCCCTCTCCCTATTTTCCCCCCTCGAAGCGCCGCCTGTAGGGCCGTGACGTTCGCCTTGGTGAAGTATGGGGGGGCGCATCCCAGTGGACGCGAGGGACTCGCCAGATAGGGGGGGGCGTCCTCGTCTCGAGGTGCGAACGGATCGAACCCCAACGCTTCCTTGTAAGGGCGCAGCTTTGTGGCGGTGACTCCAAAGCGTTCAGAGAGGGCCCTGCGGATTTTTGCGTTTACCTCGTCGATCTTCTTGGCGGTAGGCACCTTCGCCTGCTGGAGCCGCGTACGCTCCATCTCGAGCGGCCGGATGACCCGGTCGTGATATCTCCGCCACTTGTCGACACTGATCCTCCAATGGACCCCAGACACCTTCAACGAATGAACTGAAAGAAGATTGTTTGTGATGAAGGGAGTGGGGAGACTCCCGACGCGGCCTGATCCCATATAGGTCAGCGTCCCTTGCAGCCCGACCATGACGTCCGAGAAAATGCTCTCGTTGCCGGACACGAGACCGCCTCCTCCCAGCGTGGACAGGGTCTTGCGCTTCCCCTCTTCGGAGTATGGATTCATCCTATAGCGGCCCGCCATCGGTGTGGCGATTTTCAGGAGATCTCGGCACAAGGCGCCCTTGAGTACGATGAGGTGGTTTCCCATCTCGTAATGGGGAAGTTGGAGGACGAGTTCACCGTTCCGTGACTTGAAAAGGTATCCTGCGACGGACACCTCTCCTGTGTCGTTACTGCCCAGCGTCAACTCTTTCCCGTGGACCACGTACGGGTCGATGACGCCCAGCAGCCGGAGCGGGAAGCTGCTCCTGATCGATTCACCCCTACTGTCAGGGAGATTGCTGATGTACAGGGTCTGGCGCCCCTTGCCGAAGGATGTCGAGAAGATGGTGTCGAATCCGAGTTTGCGCCAATAGGCGCGAAAACCCTTCCGGTAGGGATTATCGATAACGCGCATGATGAGCACGCCCCCGGGGGCGAGGCGGCTGTTAATGAGTCCAAAACCCTCGGGCCCGATCATCCCATCGGGGGGCTTATCACCGGAGAAGGCATCCAGCAGTATCACGTCGTAGGCTCGAACGCTCCGTTTGAGATACTCTAGGCCGTCCGCGATGATCACGTCGCCCGCATACCCGAAGTGTTCCTTTGCGATCCGGGCAACCTCGGCTTCAAGCTCCACGACATCCACGCGGAAGCCGCGGGTGATGAGGTCAGAGGCGGTTTTGCCGCCTCCCAGCCCGATGACCATGGCGTTGTGGCTCTTCCCCATGCTGGCCGGGACAAGGTCCACCATTGGATCGGAGAAGAGCGCCGGCGTGGTCGATTCCTTCACGGCTTGGATGAACCCCTTTATTCGGAGGATAACTCGGCCATCGACCCTGTAGACGATTATCTCCTTCTCCGGATTGTGGTACAGGATCTCCATGGAGTGGTCGAGGGGGCGAGACGAGGGTTCCATCGGGTCGTTCGAGGATTCGTAGGAGGTACAGGCGATGAAACTCAGCATCATCAGGATCAGCCAGGCTTGTCGCTTCATTTTTCACCTCCCGGTTTTTCGAGTGTACTCCATTTTCCGAATTGATAGTATCAACTATTACGGAACTCTGGCCGATGGCTGCATTCGTGATCGGCCAAGGATCTAAAAAAACCGCCCCTCCACAGGGCGGCTCCCTCTTACCCCCCGCACCTCTCCCGATAACCACAGCCAGCGCAGCGCCATGACTTCTTCCTGGACACCAGCCACCGTGTAGCCTCCTGTGTGGCAAGCGTCAAAATGACGCACGACAGTGAGGCACCCCTCCCTGGCCCCTCCCAGCCACCGGGACACATACTGGCTCGTAAACATATTCCTGTTGACCAGTGAAAGTGGCGGCGCTATCATCAATGGATACCAAGGAGAATTGCCATGAGAAACCTGATCCTGATTGCGGTTGTATTCACCTTTGCCCTGATTGCCTGTGACGACGGTGGTGGAGGTGACCCCGCTGTTGAGATCTGCAATAACGCTGCCGACGACGATGGCGATGGGCTCTTTGATTGCGATGACCCTGATTGCGCAGGATATAGCGGGTGCCAGGCGAACAACTGCACCCCAGAGTGCGAGGAGGGTGAGTCCCAGTGCGCCGGTGGGGCAATGCTGCAGGTTTGTGCCCTGGTTCAGGGGTGTAACGCTTGGGTTGACGATACAGACTGCGACTCGCTGTCACAGGTGTGTCAAGTGAATGGGACAACGGGCAACGCCGAGTGTGTGGCTACGTGTCAGAATGTCTGCCTCACAGTCGGCGACACTCGGTGCTCAAACAATATTGTCCAGACCTGCACCCTCCAGGGGACTGGTTGCCTCGACTGGGAGGACACTGAGAACTGCACTGCCACTTCCCAGTCCTGTTCTACAGTGAGCGGAGACGCAGCTTGCATCAACGAGATTACCTGCGGAGACGGGATCGCCCAAACCCCAGTTGAGGAGTGTGATGGTACTGACCTCCACTCTGAAACATGCGTAAGCCTTGGCTACTACGGTGGCACACTTTCCTGCAGAGGAACCTGTGAATTCAATCTGGACTCCTGTGAGACTTTTGGCCGATGCAGTGACGGAGAGATCCAGGACCTCTATGGTGAGGAGTGCGAGGGTGTTAACCTGAACGGCGCCAGCTGTGAGAGCCTCGGCTATTATGGAGGGCAGCTCTTTTGCGGCGGTGACTGCCGCTTTGACCTCACCCAGTGTGAGGCTTCTGGGCGGTGTGGAGATGGGGTGATTCACATGGCGCAGGGCGAGGAGTGCGACGGGTCGAATCTGAGCAGCCAGACCTGCTTGACGCTGGGATACGGGCAGGAGAGCGGGGCGCTCGGATGCATGGGCTGCATGTTCGACGAGACCGCGTGCGTTCCCAAGAACACGAACGCGGACCTCTCGTCGCTGACGGTGAGCGCGGGGACGCTGACGCCGGCGTTTACGGCGGGCACGACGTCGTATGCAGTGACGGTACTGACATCTGTGACGACGCTGACGGTGGCGGCGACCAAGGCCGATACCTACGCGAGCGTCAACATCACGCCTGCGCAGCCGATGACATTGACGCTGGGCGACAATCCGGCGACGGTGACGGTAACCGCAGAGAGCGGGGCGTCCAAGGAGTACATGGTGACGGTGATACGCCTGTCACCCAATGACCTGAGTTCCCCGAACATCGGTATGCTGAAGTATGTCCCCGCCGGGACTTTCCAGCGGGATTCCACGCCGACGAACCTGAGCATGGTGACGGAGTTCCGCATGAGCCAGCACGAGATTACACGGGCGCAGTGGACGGCGGTGACGGGGTGGGCGGATCCGAGCGATGTCACGGTTTCGAGCGGCACGGGAGATCCTGTGCAACAGGTGAACTGGTACGACGCGATCGCGTTCTGCAACAAGTTGAGCCTGCTGGAAGGGCTGACGCCGGTGTACACGGTGAGCGGGGTGGACTTCACGACGCTGACGTACGCGCAGATTCCGGCGGCGAGCAACGCCACGTGGAACGAGGCGACGGCCAACTGGAGCGCAAACGGATACCGGTTACCAACCGAGGCGGAATGGATGTGGGCTGCAATGGGGGCGGACACGGAGAACCCCGGTGTGACAAACACGACGGGGTATTTGAAGGCGTTTGCGGGGAGTACAGGCAGCAATGCCATCGGTGACTATGCTTGGTACTCGGTGAACAGCACATCCAAGACACACCCGGCGGGGACGAAGCTCCCCAACGAGCTGGGGCTGTACGACCTCTCCGGGAATGTGTTTGAGTTGGCGTGGGACTGGTATGGGACGTACCCGACGGGGACACAGACGGACTATCGGGGGGCGGCCTCGGGCGTAAGCCGCGTGATACGCGGGGGCTACTGGGGCGGCCCTGCGTCCTACTGTACCGTGGCCGTCCGGTACGGCTACGGCCCGTTCGGCCGGGACGACGGCATCGGTTTTCGGGTGGTGCGTCCATGAGTTCTGCGGAAGACCAGGGAATCCTGCTTATCATGGGGCCCCTTGACCAGGGAAATGGGCACTTGCTCTCCACACCATGAGGTCTCGTTGACTTTTGAAAAACTCCACGAAGAAGTCTACTCATAATATCTTGCACTTGTTGACTTATTGACTTTTTCTCCCTTAAAGTTCTCCCAAGAAAAAAGAAGAAAGTAAAGATAGGGAAAGTATAAGGAGCAAAGTCCATATCCCTGCCAGGACCGACTCAAGGTCCTGTTCTGACAGCATAAATCGCCGTTGACTTTTTATCCCCAAAAACCCCACGGGC
>JAHJLU010000718.1 GCA_018821745.1 Myxococcota bacterium
GCTTCGATTTAGAAGCACGCAGTTCCCATTTCTTTGCGGAAAGTACACTGGTTTTGATTCCAGCCATTCGCAGGGCCTGCTTACGCCGAAGAGCCTGTGCCTCCTGGTTTTTCCCCAGTTTTTTCAATTGAGCGAGCCGGCGCTCTTCCTTCTTTAAAAGTCTCTGATGTTCAACTCTCAGTGACTTCAGCCTGGCAAGCTCTTTTTGCTCCATGCTCTTTGCCTGCTTCAGAGAGACGAGATCCCCGCGACGTTTAGCAACAAGGATCTTGAGATCTTTTGCCTTCCGTGAAGCCATCTGCGCCTTTTCGCCCTCGGCACGAGCGAGCCGCGAGATCTCCCTGCGCACTCTCTCTGCGTTTTTCCTCTCCCTGAGCACCTGCCGGGAGAGTCTCTCTTCTTTCTTGAGCAGTGCATTGACACGAGCCTTCTTATTATTGAGAGCTGACAGTTCGCGGACAAGACCCGCCTTCTTCCTGGACAAAGTCACGGTACTGGTCCGCAGCTTGCTGATTTGCGACTCCAGGCGGTTTCGCTCCGTGGCGATTGCCTTCTTCAGGGCCGCCAGTTTTGCCTCCTGGGACGCCTTGCGAGCCAGGACCTTTTTTTGTCTGCGCTCATAGGTGCTGATGCTTTTTTCAGCTCGGGCCAGATTGGCCCGCTGTCTGGCCAGAGTCCTCTTCAACGTCGCCATTTTTTTGGTGAGCACCTGACCCACATCCCGCCCGGTACGTTTTTTCCAGGAGATCGCCTTGCGAAGTGAGGTCACCTGGTTTTCGTACTGACTGACTGAGGCCTTGAGCGCCACGTGATGATCCCGTTCTTTTTTCAATTCCCGGGTGATGGTTTTCAACTGCACCAGCTTCGCCTTGCGCTCACGGTTCAGTTCTTCCGTGTGCTTGACGATGGCCTCATATCGCTTCTGGGCCTTTCTCTCTTCACTTTTGAACCGGGTTACCTTCTCCTTCGCTTCCAAAACAGCTTTGGCCATCGCTTTTTTCTGTGAGAGGAGGTCCCTGATCTCTTTTCTGGATTGCTTGAGGGTCTCGGTCAAAGATTCCCGCTCGCTCCGGGTGCTTTTGAGCGCCCTGGCCCGGTTCCTGTTCTGGGCTTCCAATTTCTTGGCGGTTTCTCTGGCTGACTTGAGGCGCTGCTCGGTCAGGGCGGCTTCCT
This sequence comes from Myxococcota bacterium, assembly GCA_018821745.1. GTDB lineage: Bacteria > Myxococcota_A > Polyangia > HGW-17 > HGW-17 > SZUA-580. The sequence goes on from JAHJLU010000718.1 coordinate 1,174, forward strand.
TCTTCAGTTCAACGAGTCGTGCGCTCGCCTTTCGGGAGGCCTCGGGAAACGGTTGGAAGGCCGTGATACTGATTTTCACAGTTTTTCCCAGGGAGACAACCTGATAGGATCCGCGCTTGGCCAGGCTCACGGTGATACGGACGCCCCTCCCCTGATCAATTGCCTCCTGGGAGACCTGACTGACGGACCAGGAGTCCACAGCTATGGGTCGGGGAAAATTGGATATTTTTGTCCGCGAAAGCTCCAGCACCACCCTGGGCGGGGAGTCGTGGCGGTAGGCGGAGAAGGTGGCGGGTCTCGAACCCACCAGCAAAATATCCGTGGTGGCGCCCGAATTGCGGATCGTCACTTTCGCAATATGGTTTACCGTCTTAGGCGCTGACCACCCCATTTGGGGGATTGCCAGGGTAATGAGGGCAAAAAGGGCTACGTTTGTTAATATGGATGTGAACCTATTCATGGTTCCTCCTTGTCTTCGAGCGCCATTTATTCATTCTGATTCGGATTCCACGCTGATCCGCTCGTAGTTTATCGTACTGAATCTGGTAGGGTCCCGCAGCTCTTGCCAGGGAGAAGGTGATCATCTTGCCCACCTGTCCCTGCCGGGCACGAAGCTCCACAATGACTTTGTCATGGGTGATTTCGCGCACCAGCGCTCTGGATTTTGAAATGCGGTCTTCTTTCAAAACGATGGTCGGTTGCCCGTTGGGGCTTGCGAAGAGGGCCTTCTCGCGTCCTGCCGACCAGATGATCCCGGTGAGTTTCAACTCATTGAGGGCATACTGATCAAACAGAATAATAGCGTTGTCCTCTGCGGGATTTTTCGGTTCGTTCGTATCGGTGGTGTTGTTCTTTGACCCACCAATTTCCGACGTGTTGAAATTCCGGAATGGATCCCGCTGATCTTTTCCGCTCTCGGAGAACAGCTCGGGGGGAATGTTCTGCGCTGCCTCGTTGAAGGGCGGAATAGAAAGTTTCTCATTGGCGAATAGATTGATGTTCGCCGGTTTTTTGGTCTTCTTACCAGTGGGCCGCCTGTTGGCGTTGATGTTCATGGGCGAAGTAGGCGCGGAGGATGAACTGGACTTTGAACCACCACCCCCGTCATCACTTCCCCCGCAGCTGCTCCCCATGGCCAGGGGAACCGAAACGATGATTGCCAGGATCAGATATTTCGCAAACATGGTTCTCCCTTTCCTATTTCTTCTTCGCCGCTTTGAGCGCTGCGATAGTGGATGAAGTGGGTGCATAATATATTCGCGCAGTGAACTCGGCGGCGAGGATGTTCTTTTTCTCCACGTCCTGTACTTTCGCCTTCACTGCCACTTGATTGAAAGCCATGGTGATATCGCCAACGTCCATGAGGCGTCCCATTTGGAACATCTTATACAGAAACCTGCATATGGAATGGAACCGACCCTCGATTTTGAACACAATGGGTTTTATCACCACGGAATCATAGGAGTCCGTATCGTCATCCATGGGCACGATGGAGTTGATTCGGATGTCATCGGCCATCTGATCGAGCTCCCCGACCAGTTCGGACATATCAACAGAGCCGGGGATGCGTTTGTCAAGCTCCTTGCTCTTTTTATCCATGTCCTTCAATTCCATTTTTGCCTTCTCCGTTTGCTGGAGTTTTCGGCGCTGGGCTTCCACGCTGAGCATACTTATCTCTACGCTCTTCTTGGATTCCTCTATATCCCTGTTGGCTTTGGCCAGGGGGAAGAACCAGTAATACGACGCAATCCCACCCACCAGACCTAAAAGCAGTCCGGCCCGGTGTAATATGGGAGCTGTGGCAAGCCATTGAAAAAGCCTTTCCATTCGGCACCTTCCTCAGTAGACCATGATGGCCCTGATTTTAAACTGAATCTCGGAGGGACCGGTTTTATCCCGGTCTTCAAACACCTTGGACTCCACAATCTCCGGTTTCCGGAAATACGCTGAGGCACGCAGTCTTTTTGTCAGTTCGGAAATATCGTAGTGGGATTTTGCTTTTCCCCACAGCTCCACCTCTCGCCCCACTTCGGAGATTTTGGAGAGGAACACCTGGGAGGGGTCCCAGTTGATGTCCAACTCCAGCCTCGCTTTGGCGTTGGCTTTTTCGATGGTAGGGAACTGTCCCTGACTGAGAATTCTTGATACTTCCAGCAATGCAAACACGGGGTTTGAACGGATTTTTTCGATCCGGGTGACCGTCGTGTATTTTTTCGTATATTGGTCCTGAAGCTTTTTCTTCTCCGCGGCGGGCACCACCTTGATCTTTGCGAGCTTGCGCTGAAGAACTCCGAGCTGGGACATGTACTGATTGGCGATCTTCCTGTTCTTTTCGATGACACTCCGGTCGAGCATATAGGTGTAGTGGTAGAAACACCCTCCGGCTGTGAGGATAACCATAATCACACCTATGAGCAGGTTCTGCTGGCCCTTCTTCTGGTTGGGCGTAACTTTCTGTGATACCAAGTTTATTCTGATCATGATGTTTCCTCACCGACTACTTGTCACCGGGTCTTCGCAGGGCAAGCCCGAGGGCCACTGAAGCCGTTGCTGCCTGTGACTTGAGCAGCGACATATCGAATTTATTGGGATCCACGGAAATTCCCTGGGAGAACCCGTCGAAAAGAAATACCGGGAGTTTGGAGCGCAGCTCAATGGCCTGCACCAGCGGTCGCATCTGGGCACCGCCTCCCGTCACCACCATTTTAATTCTCTGGGTTGGAGGAGCAGCGGAGAGGAAAAAATCAATGGACCGCTGAAACTCGCCGGCCATTACTTCACAAACTTTCCGCACGATCTCCATCAACTCCTGGTCGGGGCTCATCCCCAACGCCGCTTCACGTTTTTTCGCCTCGGCCTCGTCCATGGGTACAGAGAGCGCCCGCTTGATCTCGCTGGTAATGCCGTCTCCACCAAGACTCACATCGCGGATGAATGTTGTCACGCCACCCACAACCACATTTATCGAGGTGGAAGAGGCGCCAATGTTCAAAATCACCAAGGTCTCATCCTTGTCGATTCCCACACATTTTTCATAGAGATTCTGGACGGCAAAGGCTGCAACATCCATCACGGAGAGGACAAGCTCTCCACGCGAAAGGAGCTCTTCGTAGGACTCGATTATGTCTTTTTTTGCTGCAACCAGAAGAACCTCCATCTGACCTTCCGCGTTCTGCGGGACTACTACCTCATAGTCTACCCGCACCTCGTCTTTATCGAAGGGGATATGGTGAACCATCTCGATGGAGAGTTCCTCGGCGAGATCTGCCATGTTCATCCTGGGCATGGAGATCTTTTTTACGATGACAGAGCGCCCGGAGATTGCCAGCGCCACATTGCGACGCTTGATCCTGAGGCTGCCAAAGAGCGCCTCCACTGCTTCCAGTACAGCATCTTCATTCATCACCATGCCATCTACAATGGAGTTGACAGGGAGGGGATTGATGCCAAAATTCTGAAGTACCAGTCCCTTCCTGGTTTCCTGCAGCTGGACCACCTTCACCGCGGATGACCCGATATCTAAACCGATACAATTTGCTGCCATGTCAATTCCTTTCCGGATGAACCAAAGTAGGATACATGCCTACCCTTACCACACAATACTACACTAGAATACACGGTGCAACTTTTGGATACACCTATAAAGCATTTTTTCAGATATTCACTCCAAAATGTTGTATTCCTTAATCTTATAGAGAAGTGCCCGGGTTGAGATCTCAAGCATTTCTGCTGCCTTGCCCTTTCGACCATGGGCATTTTTCAAGGCCTGAACGATGAGTTTTCGCTCCAATTCCCGAGTTGCTCTTTTGATCGAGAGATCTCCCTGGACTTCCGGTATTGGAACCTCGGAGTTGTTGGTTGGGTGCCCAAGGGAGAGTGAATCTTCCTCGATCAACGGTCCCTCTATGAGCAGCGCACATCGCTCCATAAGGTTCTGGAGTTCCCTGATATTTCCCCTGAAGGGATGGCCAAGAAGACGTTCCATGGCTGGCGGGGTGATCGTCTTTTTTGTGACACCCATGCGCCGCGCAGCACCTGCCAGGAAATGGTCAGCCAGGACGGGAATATCTTCTCTTCGCTCTCGAAGGGGTGGTAATTCAACAGGGACGACATTGATCCGGTAAAAGAGATCCT
>JAHJLU010000719.1 GCA_018821745.1 Myxococcota bacterium
ATCTCCCATGCGGCAATGACGCATGGCCTGGAGTGGACTGTCAAGGTGACAGCCCAGGATATGCCGCATATTTTAGATCGGTTTGCAGCAGAGTTTTCTGCTTACTGGGAGAGCCGTAGCTTTGAGCCTTTCCACGAAAAAGATTTCGGACGTTTTCGTGATGCCATCGGCAGCCAACGACAGCCAAGTACACCTGGACCTCGCTTCTTTGCAGAGATTAACCCTCGGCCTTTTCAGTCACGTATCTTGGAGGCTCTACAGGCTGCCAGGCAGAACGGGAATTTTCGCAATCTGGTAGTAGCAGCGACGGGTACCGGCAAGACCGTCATTGCCGCCCTCGACTACAGGGAGCAGGTCAGAGTTAAAGGGCACTCTCCACACTTGCTGTTCGTTGTGCACCGCAAAGAAATCCTGCAGCAGGCGCTGGATTGTTTTCGAATTGTTCTGCGCGATCAGAACTTTGGCGAACTGCTGGTGGATGGGAATCAGCCTACGGAGTGGAGGCATGTATTCGCTTCGGTACAAAGCTTAAACAGTCAGAGGCCGTGGGAGCGGCTTGGACGCAATCACTTCGTTCACGTTATTGTTGATGAGGCTCATCACGGCGCCGCCAGTAGTTATCGCCCCCTGTTCGAGCAGCTACAGCCGGAGTTAATGCTAGGGCTCACCGCGACACCAGAGCGGATGGACGGCTCATCCATCCTGCCTGACTTTGATAATCGCATGACCGCAGAGATTCGCTTGCCAGAGGCACTGAGTGAGAAGCTTCTCTGCCCCTTTCACTACTTCGGAGTTGCAGATAATATTGATCTCTCTGGTGAGCAGTTTTGGCGCAACGGCCGATATGCGGTGGACGCTCTGGAGAAAATCTATACTGGTGATGATATTCGTGCGAAGCAGCGTATCGATGTGGTTTTAACAGCGTTGCAGCGATACCAACCAGAGATATTTGAAGAACACAATAATAATAAAGGAATAGGGTTCTGTGCGGGGGTAAAACATGCGCAGTATATGGCTGAGCACTTTCAAACTGCTGGGATCAAGGCGGAAGTTGTAACTGGAAATACCCCGAGAGATGAGCGGGAAAAGAACCTGCGAGATCTGCGAAATGGAGACCTTAAATTTATTTTCACTGTAGATGTGTTAAGCGAGGGGATTGATATTCCAGAGATAAATTTAGTGCTTTTTCTGCGCCCCACTGAGAGCCTCACCGTTTTTCTCCAGCAACTTGGAAGAGGGCTGCGTCATGCACCTGAAAAAGATTGCTTGACTGTACTCGATTTTGTTGGGCAGACCCACCGCCGATATCGTCTAGATACTAGATATACCGCTCTCCTGATGCGGCAACGCCATCGTATTGACCGCGAGATTGAAAGCGATTTTCCCAACCTGCCGCCTGGCTGCAACATCCAGTTGGAGCGGGTCGCCCGAGAACATATCCTTAAGAAGATCAGAATGATACTGGCTGACCTCAATAACTTTATTCCTGAGGCCATCCAGACGTGGGAGCAGGAGTCGACGAAGCCACTCACATTCGCCCAGTTTATTGAATCGACGGGGCTCTCTGCCATTGAACTCCTGCGTCGTCACAGTTGGTCAGAGTGGAAAGCGATAGCGCGCCGGCAGCCGTTGCCGCAAAGCCCCAACCTCGATAACCTGCGGAAATCCTTGCTGAGGATTGCTCTGCGAGACGATCCTCTTATGTTGCAGCAGTTTATCACTCCCTCTGCCCCTGAATCAAATAATACACTGATGGCAGTCGCCATGCACTACATTCGCTGGGGCAAGCCTGGAGAATCTTATGAAATTAAGAATATTGCCGACTCCGTTTCCCGCTGGAATAGCAACCCCTCTATTGTAGCAGACGCTGCAGAGATCGCCCAGTGGCGCCTTCGCCACCCCACCACACCGATTCGTAAAATTTCATTGCCATTTTCGTGCTTTTTACAGCTTCACGCCGCTTATGGTTCTGCTGAGATCAAGGCCGCCCTTGGCCTAGCTACCCTGGAACGAGCAGGCCCCACAGGACAAGGTGTTATTCATGCTCCTGATCGCAAATGTTACATACATCTAGTAACGTTCCATAAGGATGAACGCAACTTCTCTCCCACTACACGGTATCGGGACTATCCGGTCAGTGGAACACAATTACACTGGGAGAGCCAGTCCACTACTGCTCAGACCTCTGCCACCGGGCAGAACTATCTATACTTTGAAGAGCGTGGATACACGATACTATTTTTCGCCAGAATTGATCGTAAGATTGATGGGGAAACGGCCCCCTTCATCTATTTAGGTCCAGCCAAACGGCTGATTAGCGCTGTTGGCGATCGGCCCATTCGTATGCTTTGGGAGTTGGCCTATCCCATGCCGGCGAGTTTACTGGAGGAGGCAATGCCTGTAGTATAGTCTCCTGCCTCATTGGCTCAGAGGAATTCCTCTTTGGATGCTCATGCCCTTGACGCCTGCTTTGTTTGTTTTTCACCGAAACTATGATGCCTCCTCATGGCAAAAACATTTGCGCACCGGGATGTTGCAGAGACTGTGGGGCTGTTATTCCTGCAGGTCGTCGGCGATGTCTTCGACGCCGAGGGTGAGTGTCATTTTGTGGCTGTGTCCCAGGGGCAGGAGGTTGGTCCGCAGGTAATCCATGAGCTGCACCGTGTCCCAGGGGGCGCTCCTGGCGCTGAGATGCAGGACGCCCTCAACTCGATGGGACCCGCTGGCCTCGGGCTCATGGATCTCCACTGAGATGGTGGCGCCGTAGTGCTTTGTGTGGAAGAGGGGCGTGATCACGGACTTGAAGTCGGCGCGAAAGGCGTCCACCGCCGCCTCGGAGTCCAGCACCACCAGAAACTCAAAGCGGAGGCGCGAGGGAGTCTTCTCCTTGTCTCTTGGCTCCAGCACCGCCACGTCCAGCTGTGCGCCGCCATCGGGGCAGGTTCGATCCAAGAGCCCGATCAGGTCTCTGCCGAGCTCAAACATATCCTTATAATTACCTTCGTTCAGATCCATGTGTCACCTCCTCTTTGCGCCGCTCTGTCCTGTGAGAAGACGTGGCGCTGCGTTTTTTTTACCCTATGCAGGACCCAGGGACAGAAACTGTCCTGCGCCGGGGTAGTCTTTGGTCATGGTCGCTTGACGTGCGGGGATCACCCGGCACACCTGCAGACAAAATAGGTTTCACGCTCAATACCATGTTCTGATATGGTGAGCATCATTGTTAAAATGACCATACTGAAGGTTCATCCCTTCGGCTTGATGGATGGCATTTGCTTGAGGTTGGCAATGGTTCTCTGGGTGCTGACTATTCGCTCGCTGGAGGGTATTTCCCTTTTTCCCATTCTGCAATCCATAAGATTGCAGTAAATTCGGTCTGTTTTCCAATCTGGAAAAATGTATTAACCGGGAGGTACATATCTTTGATATTATTAAATCTACTGTTGCATAAGCTGGCTACTTGCTCTATCGAAAGTCTTTTTTTCTGAGTAGGTTGGGGTGGAGCTAGTTTTCCTAAATCAGAGGATTGATTAATTTCAGAATTGCCAGCTAAAATAAGAAGAAAGCCAAAAGCTTCATTGTTTTCCTTTGGATCGGGGACCTTATCCATTTTATCAATGTCATTGAGGATGATTGAAGGTAAAGAATGAAAATCCTTCTTCATTTTTGTGCTATTAAAAAATTTGGAGTAATTCCAGTAGTTTGACTTATTGAACAATGGTTTAACTTCAATCCAGAGTCTATTTTTAAGATCGGCCCCATACTTAATCCTCAAATCTGCGATGGCATCATCCACGCAACCATCAAAATAGGGAAACTCGGTTACGGCCACAAATGCATCATCCTGTAATTGTAATTGCTCGCATGATTCGGCCACCAGAAGGCGTTCACTTGGTTGCTTCTTCATTTTTTCGCTAGATGCGACATCAAGAAAAGTTGAGATTATAGCATTGGAAACTTTTTCTAAATCAAGGTTTACATGGTCCATGTGTCATCCTTTCGATATAAAATGGTTATTGTCAAAGAGAAGCATGTGCAAAAATATATTGTTCTTTGCTTTTCTAAATTTGATGAATTGTAGCAGTAATTTAGTTGAGTGGGTGGATGGAAATTGATTCCAGAAATATTTCTGGAAGAGAATCGAATTTATTTGGTGACACGGAGAAAGGCCCTGGGGCGCCCGTTGGGCTTATATCTGGGATCGACGGAGCCAGGGCTGATAATGGTAGCGTGGGCATCGGGCGTCATCGGATGCTCCTTTCGGTTAAAGTGCGATGCCTTGGCGGTGAATATGATGCAGCGCGGGTCAGAACTTGACCCAGCGTGAAATCTCCTCTTGATGGATTTTCTCTGTTGGGTAAGATGACCGTACTGCAGGTTCATCCTTTCGGCATGACGGCTGGCGTTTGCCGGCGGCTGGCAATGGTTCCCCGGGTGCAGTGGCGGGGGTCACTCCAACCAGCAAGACACGCATCCTCACGGATAGGCGGTATCGGCCGAAACCTCTCACTACAGGTAGTTTTCAAAGGGAGGTTTTCCATGGTCGATTTTGTTCATCTGCATCTTCATACACACTACAGTCTCAAGGCCAGCACTATTGTGCCCGGGCTGCTCTTCGACAGGCTGGCAAGGCAAGGATCGAAGGCGGTGGCGGTCACTGATTTCCAGCGATTTTGCGGCACACAGGAGTTCTATGCCCAGGGGGTCCGAAGGGGGATAAAACCGATTCTCGGAGTCGAGCTTTCCTTCTTGGGTGAGGGCGTTGGTCATGAGCACATGGTCTTGCTCGCCAAAAACGAGACGGGGTGGCGCAACCTGCTCCGTCTGATGGCTGGGAGCTCCGCATGGCTAGACTGGCAGGGAAGAGCGATGTACCTCGCGGATCTTGCGAGATACAGGGGGGGTATCATCGCCCTGTGTGCGTCCGAGCAGGGTCCCGTGGCGTCATCATACTTCTCGGGAACGGTTCAGTCCGCTGCAGAGACGGCCTGCAGGTTCCGGGATATATTAGAGCCAGGGTGTTTCTATCTGGAGCTCCAGGACGGGCAAAGCCCTCGTCAGCAGGAGGTCAACGGGATGCTGATCGATGTCGGCCGGAGCCAGGGGATCCCTCTGGTCGCGACGGCCTGTTGCCATTTGCTCTATGGCGAAGGTGGGGAGGTGGAGCGGTACCGGAATCTGCGCCAGATGAAAGAGCTCAAGGCTTTGGGGCGGAGACAGGACACCTACCCCAGCTACGGGGACTGCTATGTCAAAAGCCCCTATGAGATGGCACATGCCTTTGCGCATGTCCCTGACGCCATTGAGAACACTCTTTGCATTGCAGAGCAGTGCAACGTCCAGCTCTTCTCGAACCGTGTCAGAGAAGAGCGTGGGGAGCCGCCGCGCTTTTTCTTTCCCCCCATTGAAGCGCTCGATGAAGGCGGGACCCATGCGCTCCTTTGCCGGCTGGTCCATGAGGGGTTTGAGCACAGGTGCGCCGAGGGGCTGGTCCCGGAGGACCGGATTGTGCAATACGAGGAGCGTCTGGAGGCTGAGCTGGCGGCCACCGAAGCGGGCGCACTGAGCGCGTATCTGGTGGGGGCCAAAAAACTCGTGGATAGGTTGCGGGACAAGGGCATCAGGGTTGGCGGAATGGAGCGGGAGGCCCAGTGTTCGCTCATGCTGTATGCGCTGGACCTCACGGAGACAGACCCTGTAGCGTTTGGGCTCCCCCATGGGTTCTTCTTCCGGTATGGCGAAGGTGGAGTACAACCGTTCCGGTTTCGCCTGGGAGAGAACGACTTGTGTGGGCTGGAGGAGTGTGTGATGGAAGTGTTTGAGGGATCGGGCCTCGCACGGGTCGCGTCAGAGGCGTGTGCCCCCGGGGAGTTCATTGAGCTCGCGACGAAGGTTTTTCATCTCGATGACAGCATGGTGGAGGTGCTGAAGAAGGAGCTCGCCGGAAGGAAGCTGTGTGATCTCAGGCTGAGGCGCGAGGAGGTGCTCTCGGAAGATGAGGAGGTACTCCTCCACGAGATTTCCGTCCTGCACGAAAACTGGAGCTGCGACCGCCAGTCCTTCGGGACTTACGCGGTATATGACCGGTCCTCGTGCGCGGATCTCCCGCTCCTGCCAAATCAGGATCCGCTGGGGAACGGCAGCGCTCTTCCGTTAACCCAGTACGATCCCGGGCAGCTCCTTGATGCGGGGGTGATGTATTATTCTTTTGAACGATGCCGGCTCACCGACCACATTTTCAATACGCTGTTCGAGCTGCAGGATGTATTGGGGTGGGGTAAACCGGAAAGGAGGCCCCGGTGGGAATATGGCGTGAACGATGTGTCGGTGTATAAGAGGCTGTCGGCCGGGAGGCTGCCGGAGATCGGCTGGCTCAGGGAGCCGCTCCTGCGACAGACGCTGCAGGAGGTGCGCCCTGAATCCATTGGCGACCTCGCCGATGTTATCGCGTTGTGCTTCTTCAAGAATGCATGTCTCGGGATCGATGAGGAGTACATGGCCTGCAGGAAGGGGGATGAGGATGCACCCCGGTTACCAATCCTCGCCGTGGAGTCACTTCGCAGCCCCCGGTGTGCCTTGATATACCGCGAGCAGGTTGTGGAGATTCTATGCGGCAGCGTAGGATTATCCGCGGCCCGGGCCGTTGAATTCGTGAATAGTGCATTCCATGCAAAACGTGAGAGACTCGCGGCCTTCGGGGATGTGATTCTCAGCGCCTGCAGAGAGAGAGGGATCTCGCCAGCCGAGGCCATCGAGCTGAACCAGTATTTGCGTCGCCATGGTACGTTCCTCTTCTCGAGGGCCCATGCAGTCTCCTGCGCGCTTCTGATATACCAGATCACCTATCTGGGCGTTCATGTTCCCGCCACCCTCGCCGGGGTCTTGGCGCTGTGGATGGAGAGTCAGGAGGACGAGGAGGAGGACAGCCCGATTTTCCCCTGATTCGTGCACCCTTGAGGAGTTCAACTGGCAGCAGCAGGCCGAAGAATAATGTCGCACCCGGGTTCATGCGGCAGTTCCGGAAAAGAGGGCAAGAGAATAGTTGGCCCCCTCGTAAAAATCGTCTCGCGATCCCCATGGGCGACCCGGTCCGCATTCGTGAGGATGCAGGCTTCTCTTTCTTTGTCTCGTATGATTTAATAGTGACACAGCGAAGGGAGAAATAATTATGGCGATTATGATTCCGAGTTCCATAGACGCGTCACGGGCGGGCGGGGTGTCCGAGGGGATGGTGTTCGAGGCGCTGTCGCGGCTGAGTGACGAGTGGTTTGTATATGCCAACTATCTGTTCTGTGACCCGGCCACGGATCGGGACGGGGAGATAGACTTTCTGGTCGTACACCGGACGCTGGGGCTCATGGCCATTGAGTGCAAGGGCAAGGGTGTGTGGTACGATCGGGCCGCGGGGCGGTGGTACCGGGAGTACAGGGGCGAAGTGAAGGAGACTGGGTGTCCCTTCGTGCAGGTGAAAGACCATAAATACAGGCTGCGGGGGCTCCTCACGGAGAAGATGCGCGAGCACTTCGACCTTATGGGTGGTGAATTTCCGTGGATCTTCGGGCACATGGTGGTCATGCCCCAGGCGCGGTGGGTGGCGGGGGCGCTGCCCAACCACATCTCCCGGCCGCTGTTCATGGACGCCGGAGACCTCGACGACGTGGAGGGTGGCCTCGGGCGGGCCTTCGCCTACTTCAGGGAGGCCGCCACGGAGCGCTACCCCGAGAACCCCCGCCGGCCGCCGCACCAGCACTTTCGTGCCATCACTGACCGGGAGCTGGGGCTCTTCCGCAAGCAGGTGCTCCACCCCTCCTTCTCCCTGGTGCCCAACCTGTCGGTCACGCTGCGCCGTGGCAACGAAGCATTTGTGCGGCTCTCGGAGCAGCAGCGGCACTTCATGGCGGGGTTCCTGGGGAACCGGCGGCTCCTCATAAAGGGAGGCGCCGGCACGGGCAAGACCCTCCTGGCGCTGGAGGCGGCGCGCATCCTGGCGGAGCGGGGCGGGACCGTGCTCCTGCTTTGCTTCAACAAGGCGCTGGGGAAGTACCTGGCCGCGAGAGTGCGGGAGCTGTTCGGGGAGAAGCCTCCCATCCGGGCGGACCACTTCCACGGCTTTGTGGGCCATATTGTGACGGCGGGCGGGGGCTCCCTGGATGACCTGCGGGCCGAGGCGGGTGATGAGAAGACTTTCTGGAACGAGACGGCCCCCCTGGCCCTCGTGGACGCGGCGGAGCGGCCGGACTTCGTGCGGTATGACCACATCGTCATCGACGAGGGGCAGGACTTTCGCGCCGCCTGGTGGGTGGTGCTGGAGGACTGCATGAGGGACCGGGCCGAGGGACGCCTGGTGATCTTCGCCGACCCGCTGCAGAACATCTTCGACCACGACCTCGAGCTGCCCGGGGACTTGTTCGGGTACGACCTCACGGTGAACTTCCGCAACGCCGTGCACATCGCCCAGGAGGTGAAGAAGCTGGCCCACGGGGAGATGGTCTCCGACGCCCGCTGCCCCCAGGGGCTGGTGCCCCGGTTCCACCGGCAGGGGAGCACGGCGAAGACTCTCAAGGAGTTGACGGGCATCGTGGCGAGGCTCCTGGGCGGCGAGCAGCTCATGCCTGACCAGATCGCCCTCCTCACGCCTCACTCCAACCTGCACTCCAGCCTGGCGGGCCTCACGGAGCTGGCGGGGGTGCCCGTGAGTCGTGACCCCATGGACCGGGCCGGGGCGCTCCTGCACTCCACCATCGGGCGCTTCAAGGGGCTGGAGAGCGACGTGGTGATCCTCCTGGACGTGGACCCCGCCGATCCCCTCTGCACGCGCAACATGCTCTACGTGGCCATCTCCCGCGCCCGCCTCGTCCTCCACATCTTCCACAAGGGCGACTGGCCCACCTTCGGCGACGAGCCAGGGCAGTAAGAACAACCCGCGCCCGCCTGAATCCCGGCATTTTAGCGGCGCAGTGGGCGCAGAACTTGGCCGTGCCCAAGGTCTCCCGGCCGCAGGCGGGGCACCAGCGGGCATCAGCGGCGTGCTCG
>JAHJLU010000720.1 GCA_018821745.1 Myxococcota bacterium
CCGATTCCCTGCTGACCCGTGAGACCAATGAACAGATTGGAACGCTCCTCGATGGAGAAATGCGCCTTTGGTGGGGCTCCGGCATCACCTACGAGTCCCCCAATCCTCCTCCGGAGTCTTCCGAACTGAGGGAGACACTCACCCTGCTTGACACCCTCGCGGTGAAATCCCTGATTCTGTAGGCCCCTGCCAAATCAATGTGATGAGAAATTTCAGGTAATAAACCCGGTGGCTATTTCATTCGGACGATATAGTTGTTCTGTTCGAGCATGATGAGGATCTCGTAGGTATCGAGATCAGAGAAGTTGGAACGATCGAGGATCAACCGCACGGTACCCAGGTTGTGCACCAGTTGGAACACATCGAGTTGGGATTCATTAAGCTCCTTGAAGGGACGCTCAATGGGAGAAGCGAGGGTAAAGTACACCTCGGGGGCGGGAATCTCGTTCTTGATGCGGTTCACTTCGTCGATGATCCGCATGCCTTCCATGAGCAGACCCTCGGTGCTTTCTTTGATTTCCTTGAGGAATTCAGCGTCGTCAGGGGGGAGCAGATCGAAGGTCCCCGTTACCCAGGTGAGGAGGCGGTAGAAGGCCTTTGTGGGCTCGAGATCGAAATTGTTGTTGATCGTGCAGTAGTAGACCTTGCCCTCACGGATATAGATTTTACTCTCTTTATCCCCGGAGAAGATGTTGAGCACGCCGGATTTGCGGGAAGTGGACAGCAACTGAAGGAGATCTGGGATGGGTATCTCGTCGATGGACCCGGACATGTGCCTGGTGATGGACATGGTGGTCCGTCGGGAGTTTTCGTCGGTGAGGGAGTCACCCCGTGCTACCTCGTTGAGACTCTCTTCATCGACCACAAGCTTGAGCACCGAAGTGCCGATGAGGATCCGGTCGCCTTCTTTCAGTTCAACAGGAGTGGTATTGACTCGTTCGCCGTTTACAAAGGTCCCATTGGTGGACCCGTTGTCCATTATGGTTATTTTTCCACCGGTTGTATTAATCTTGGAGTGCCTGCGGGAGACCATGTCTTCGACAAGGACCATGTCACCATCGGTGGCACGGCCTATGACAATCTCACGGTCCATTTTCAGTTTAAACTGACCGCCTTGGTACTTTCCAGAAATAAAACGCAAAGCGTAGTCTGTCATGTTACTCACCAATTCCGCAGCACTTTATTGCACCCACGTCGAGTAGTCAAGTATAAAGGATTTTCGAGGACTGTAAAAAATAAAACGTTTCTGTCACCAGGATATTGTATTTTGGGCGGCGAATTGTAGTATGATGGCCGAAGAGGAGTAACCTATGCCAACGCCTGACAGTATCGCCAACCTCCTGATGGGCCCCGTCAACCACCAAATCCGACCGCAGATCATTGAAATCTGCGAGGGAATCAAAAAACTCCCCCCCGACTCCCCCATCGTCCCCACCCAGGTCTTCGACGTGGTGGGGCTCACTGAAGAAGGACATCCGGGCCTCAATTTTGTGGGTGGAAAAGAGTACTATTATTTCGAAAACTGCTGGAACGCGGTCAAAGCCTTTAAACTGAGGGATCTTGATCAAGCCAGGGAATACCTCATGAAGGCCAAGTGGGAATTCGACAACTGGGCTTTGGCCCATTATCTCCTGGGCTGCGTATTTATGGAAACCCGGCGTTACAAAGACGCCCTCGATCAATTTGAAAAGGGAGCAGATTTTGAGCCCTTCAACCACCGGCCAGTCGCCATCATGCGCGAAATTGCCCGATACCTCACTCTCAATCCCTGATCCGGCTCAATCGTGCACCCATTTATTGACATCCATTCCCATATTCTGCCCGGTATCGACGATGGTCTCAATCACCTCGCCGAGACACTCGAGACCTTTGTCGAACTCAAAAAATTGGGGATCGGCACTATTTTCTGCACACCACACCAGAAAGAGGGGAGTCTGAATCCTCCCCTGCTCTCTATTGATCAGGTCTTCGACGCCGTGGTCGATGAAGCGGGGAGCCAGATACGCCTTTTTAAAGGTGTCGAGAACTATTTTGATCCGCAGTTTTACGAGCGCGTCAGTCAGCGCACTGTCCCCACATACGGCGGCTCGCCCTATTTCCTCTTCGAGCTGCCCCCCTTCACTCCCGTGGCCCGCTTTGAAGATCTCGTCTTCCAGATGAACATCAACGGATACCACCCAATCCTGGCACACATTGAACGCTACGAATGGATTAAGGCCTCACAACTGAAAGCCCTGCACTCCTCCATGCTCTACCAGGTGAACATCACCAGTTTCGTTGAGGAGGTCACTCCCAAAGCCCGTTTCAAAAAAGTTATCCGGCTTATGGAGAAAGGGCTGATCGATTTTCTCGCAACAGATCTCCACAACAAGGAGATTATCCCCCGGGTGGGCGAAGGGATGGCCTTCATTGAAGACCACTACGGCGCCGAAACTCTCCACCGGCTCTTCTCCCGCAACCCCAGAAAAATAGTCAAGGCCATCAAGAGCATGGAGGGGCCGACTTCATGAGTTCACGGGATCCATCACGGACCAGCGCCATCACACCGCTCCTCTTCTCTCTTGTCTTTTCCTCACTCTTTACGTGGCTGTTTATTCGCTCAATGAAATGGGAAGCCTTCGAGAACGCCTTCTTTCACGTAAAGCCACTGTCATTACTGCTTTTTATTGGCCTCACCATCTGCATGATATCATTGAGAGCCTTCCGCAGCGTACTTATCCTCAACCGGCTTACGGGACCCCGGCGCTCATGGGTCCGCCTCTTCTCCACCTCCTTCATAGGATTCGGCGCGATCCTGCTCTTCCCCTTCAGGAGCGGAGAGCTGGTCCGACCGTGGCTGCTGGCCTCTCCCCGAAAAAGCGCCGGCCGACGGATTCGATTCTCATCCCTCATTGGAGTCTCCATCTTTGAGAGGGTTCTCGACGGCCTCCTGGTCAGTTTTTTGCTGATAAGCGCTGTCTCCTGGCTGCTCCTCCGGTCCACCGCTCCAGGATGGGTCCTCCCCGCCCTGCTGCTCACCGCGGGAATCTTCACCACAG
>JAHJLU010000721.1 GCA_018821745.1 Myxococcota bacterium
GAACCCTCGCGGATTGTCACCACAATGCCCATGTCCCCGTTGAAGAGCCGGTAGCGGTAATCATTGGTCAGGACAATAACCGGCTCCCCCTCCAGGGGATCCGCGGGACGCCTGCCATAAAAATCGGGATGCTGGCGGTGGAACCAGGTGTTGATCTCGTGGGTGCCCCGGTCCAGTTCGTTGGTGGCGCAGAGCAGGGCGCTGTTCGACAGGAGGGAGAACGCCTGCGCAAGAAGTTCATGGTGGCTGGCGAAGCCCTCAGAGGGGTCGAGGTGGATTCCTCTGAAGCGATCCCACAATCCGGTGAGGCTGTGCTCGCTGGATGCCCAGGACTCCAGGAAAGCGCCCAGGCGTTCGGGGGTGTCCAGGGAAACCTGCCAGAGCCCCTGCAGGGAAAAATCCACGTGCTGAGCGGGGGTGATGTGGTTCACCACCAGGGAGAAAGAATCCCCGTCTTTGATACACTGGGCCGCGCTGGAGATACGTTTGTCGGAGCGGTGGTTCGTTTTCAGGATCTTCACGTGGGCTGATTGTGCTGTCACCAGATCTCTGAGGACAGCGCCTGTGCCAACGGAGGGCAGCTGGTGGGCGTCTCCAGTGAGGACAAGTGAGGTGTTGTCCCCCAGCGCCGAGAGGAGCCGGGCCATGAGGGAGAGCTCCACCATGGAGGCTTCATCCACTATTATCAGGTGCTGCAGCAGGGGATTATTGCGGCCCTTTCCGAAGCTGCTCCTCTGAAAATGGTACTCCAGCAGCCGGTGCAGGGTGAAGGGAATGACCCGGTCCGCCAGCGCCTGATTCTGGGCCGAGCGCTTCTTCGGCAGGGCAGAGAGCACAGAGGAACACATGCGGTAGGCGGCTTTCCCCGTTGGCGCGGCCAGCGCAAACATAAAGGAGTCCCCGTGGATCTGCTGGTAAACCCGCAGGATGCTGAGGATGACCGAGGTCTTCCCCGTGCCCGGGCCGCCACTGATGACGGTGAATCGCCCGTTGCCGGCCATTTTCACGGCGGCGATCTGGGATTCATCGAGGGGCACGCGTTTCCCCGCTGGCGTCAGAAAGGATGACTGTGCCTCTGTCAGTTCAATATTCCCAAGCGCGGCGGCATCCATGAGCGTCTGCAGATCCCGCAGGAGGGCGACCTCCTGGGCCAGGGTGCGCAGATCCTGGAGGAACCCCCGGGTCAGGATGAAGGGCGCGATCTGTGTCTCGACGGTTTCAAATACAACGTCGTCGACGGTGGCCACCAGATCCTCCAGTTTGCCGCTGCCGAGGAGATCCTGAAAACGATCCAGGGTCTCTGAGGCGGTGTAGGGGATGTTCCCAGGGGGGATGGTGGACAGGAGGGCTTCGATGGAGCCGGGTCCCAAGAGGCTGACCCGCGTTGATCCCCGCTCTTTTATGAGATGAAAACTCAGGAAAAAAAGATGGAGGAGTCGTTTGTCCCTGGGAGAGAGATCCCGGTCACGCACCAGCTCCCAATAGAATCCCAGAATTCCCAGGGGCAGATCAAAGCCCACGAGCTCACTCATGCGCAGGGTGGAGAACCAGGAAAAAACATTGGAGTCACCCGCCGGGAGAATGGCGCCGCTCAGTGCGCCGCAGAATTCTGGATGGGAAGAGGAGGGTGATGCCATGGCTACCGATACTACTCTTCCCCCCGGGGAAACTCAAGGGAGGCTGTTGCACCCGGGTGCATTCCGCCGTGGGCATTTTCCCTGCTTTGTGGTACAAGAAAAGCATCTGGATGCAGTACATTCGCTTTGAGGTAAGTAAATGATTCTCAAAATTCACCGTGTGCTCCCCTTGCTCCCTGTGCTCCTCGTGTTTGCGGGCTGCCATAAAAAAAGCCCCGGCACCTCCCCCAGCAAGGGAGCGGTCTGCCAGGACCTCTCCCCGGCCCAATGTTTTACCCGGGGGCTCAAGCTCGAGAAGGAGGGCGACCCTCTCTTCTGGGATTACCTCAGATCTGCCTGTGACAAGGGAGATTCAAGTGCCTGCCAGGTGGTCATTGGCCGCATTGATGAGAAAGTAAAGAGCGGTATCAAAGACGATGGCCAGATTGAAATTCTGAGAACCATGGCCACCGGGTACTGTCAGCGGGGCCACGCCTGGGCCTGCTCCATCAAGTACCGGATCTTCTCCAATAATATGGATAAAAAGCGTGAAGAGGTGAAATTGGCCATGGCCTACCACCAGAAACGGTGCAGGGAGGGCGGGGTCATTGAGTGCAAGGAGCTCCTGGATCTCCTGCCTATGGTGCGGGTTGTGTTTCGCCAAACGTATACCGTGACCCAGTTGGAGATCAATACCCTCGCCTGCGAGCGGGGTTATGGCGAAGGGTGCTATAACATCGGCTGGGAAAATTGGCGCAAGCGGCGCTTCGATCGGGCCTTTGAGTTTTATTCCAAGGCGTGTACTTTCGGAAACGCTTTGGGGTGCACCGCTTATGTCAGCAATGTCCGGAACGCCGTTGTCAACGGGTTCGGTGACTATCAGTCCAAGAACGTGGCGTTGAAAACCCTCTGTGACGGCGATAATCTGGAGGCGTGTCATCTCCTGGGCAAGGGACATCTCAAGGGGTGGTGGCACCGCTCGGATGCGGTCCAGGGCGCGGCATATCTGACCAAGGCGTGTCTCGCGTCCCATTTTGCCTCATGTGACGCCCTGGCCCAGTGTTTTCTTGGGGGGAGGGGAGTGAAGCGGGATCCCCGGAAGGCCTTCCTCATGCTCACCAAGTCCTGCGCTGACGGTCAGAACAGGAGCTGCGTTGCGCTGGCTGAGGGCGAGCGGCAGGGTCTGTTTGGCGACAAAAGCGTGCAGAAAGCGGTTGATATCCTTCGGGCCACATGCAAAAGCAACCGCCAGTACACCAGGCCCAGTTATGGCAGGTATCGGCGTCGATATTACAACGATTACTATTATTTCAACTCTCCAGCCTGTGGCATGCTGGGGAACTATGTGGTGAAAAATCTGACGAATGCCTACTCCGCCTACAACGGGGAGCGGTTTATGACCAACGCCTGTTCAAAAGGGCACCAGCGCTACTGTTTTCTGGTGGCAAAATATTTCCACCGCATCAAGCGCTCCTCTTATTACTACCTCTATCGTTTTAAATCTGCCTGTGATGCCGGTATCGTTGAGAGCTGCCAGACTCTTTATGGCATCTATTCCCGCGGAGACGGGCTCCCCAAGAGTGAGAGCCTCGCCCGGGAATTCAAGGGCAAGGCGTGCCGGCTCGATCCCTCACTGAAACTGTGTAAGTAATTTTCTGCCAGAATTTTGGGGTCTTTACCGTGTGGTTATTGCCCCGTGATGAGGTGATAAATCTCGTCGACCGTGTTGACCTGCATGATTCTCTCACGGAAAGTGGGATCCTGGAAGCTCCGGGAGATTTGGGCCAGGGCCATGAGGTGGAGACCAGCGCTCTTGTCGGGGGAGATGAGGACAAAGAAAAGGTGGGTTTTTTCGTTGGCGGAGGATCCGTACTCAACCCCGTTAATACTTCTGGCGAAGGCTCCACAAATACCATGCACTGAGGAGGTCTTGGCGTGGGGGATTGCCATACCGCCATCCATGGCGGTGGAACACAGCTCTTCCCGGGCCAGGAGGAGGTTGTAGAGTTCTTTGGTGTCGAGGTTATCGTAGGCATTGGAGAGCAGCTGTGCCAGCTCTCCGATAGCGCCTTCCTTGTCACGGGATTTCATCTCGGGCAGAATCGCCTTTTTGGCGATAAAGTCAGATATTGGTTTCACTTGAGTCCAATCCTCAACTTTCAAAAACGTGACAGGTGTCTCTTCGACCACCCATGGGCTGAAAAGCTGCACAAAATCTTAAATGAAAAGCATAAACCCCGCGGGAAAAAAATGCAACCCCGTGTGTGTTTGGCCGATTATGTCCGCATGAAGTACCCTGGACCTGCTCTGTTCATCCTTCTCCTCGCGCTGATACGCACCCTGGAAAACCCGCCGGCAGTGCCTCAATGCGAAACTCCCCGCCTGATTGAGACCGCAGACGGAAGTGTGCTCAACTGCCTGGGCCTCGGGAGACGCCTTACCCCCCGTGAGGAACTGACCCTGGGACACCGGGTGGACATTAACTCCCTCACCCGGCGTGAGCTGCGGAGCCTCTTTTGCGCGAGGACCGTCTCACAGCTCATGCAGCGTCGGGAGAAGAAGGGGTACATCTGTCTGTATTCCCCCGGAGAGATATCCCATCTGGTCACGCACAGAGAGTTGTGGATCCTGGATTTGACATTGACGTGCAAAGAGGGGGGAGAGTAAAGAAAAACAGGGATGGTGGCAGGGGGCGGAATCGAACCGTCGACACGCGGATTTTCAGTCCGCTGCTCTACCTACTGAGCTACCCGGCCAGTAGCTGCAGCATGCTGCAGCTGAAGGAATATATACTTGTGTACGGGTTCTGTGTCAAGCAGAAATTTTAACTGACAGGAGGTTGATTTACCTGGGTATTGAGGCGGCGCAAGTAGGCGGGCTGCGAAAGATCAGACTGTCCCACGGGTGTCGCGGGTCGGGTCTCATTCATTGGGGCGATCTCACAGGTGTCTGGTCTCAGAGCGGGGATCTCCCTTGAGGAGACCCGGCGCTGCTCGCCGGTTTCCCGGTTCTGAATCTGGTAATTCATGGTGAGCTGGGAGGGGCGCTTGGAGATACCCTGCATGTTGGAGGTGAAGTTCGCCTGGGCCTTCTGGGGCGCGGGAGGAGTCGGGCTGTCCTCGGCCTGATCCAGGGACTCGAAGCCTGTGGCGATGATGGTGACCTGAACCTCATCCTCGAGGGTGGGATCGAAGACCGTACCCCAGATGACGTTGGCGTCTTCGTTGGCGGCGTCTTCCACCAGCATGGCGGCTTCGCTGATCGCCTGCAGGGGGATATTGGGAGGACAGGTGATATTGATGAGCACGCCGGTTGCTCCCTCGATGGAGACATCCTCCAGGAGGGGAGAGGAGATGGCGTTGCGTACGGCTTCCACAGCAGCGTTGTCGCCTTTGAAAGAACCGGTTCCCATGAGGGCGCGGCCTTTGTCCATCATGACCGAGCGGACATCCATGAAGTCCACGTTGATATAACCGTGATGGTTGATGAGGTCCGTGATGCCCTTGGCGGCATTGAGCAGCACCTGGTCGGCCCGCTCGAAGGCGGCCTTGACGCTGACGTTGGCCAGATTGGAGAGGAGGCGGTCGTTGGGGATGACGATGAGGGCGTCGACCTCTTCCTGGAGGCGTCTGATGCCCTCCATGGCCATGCGCATGCGCCGGCGGCCTTCAAATTTGAAGGGCTTGGTCACAACGCCCACGGTGAGAGCGCCGGTCTTTTTCGCCATGGCGGCGATAACCGGAGAGGCTCCCGTTCCCGTTCCACCGCCCATGCCTGTGGCGATGAAGATCATGTCTGCGCCTTCGAGCTTGGACATGATTTCCTGTGCGTTCTCTTCAGCTGCCATTCTGCCCTTCTCGGGGTCGGCACCGGCACCCAGACCGTTGGTGAGCTTGCTGCCAAGCTGCATCTTCACGGTCGCGGGGTTGTCTTCGAGGGCCTGGACATCGGTATTGGCCACGATGAAGCTCACACCCTGCAGGTTTTTGTCGATCATGGATTTAACAGCGTTGCCGCCTGCTCCACCGACTCCGATGATTTTGATGCGTGCTTCTCCGGTGATGACGTCTTCGATTGTATAGGGCATACTTTCCTCCACTCAGTATGACACCCTGACCAGCGGACTGGTCAGGCATTTTGGCTTGTCAGCCTTGTTGTCTCTTTTGGCTCAACCGTTAGCCATTGTGTATCTGAAGGTCCGATCAGTCAAATAAACCACTGAATATTGACTTAACCTTGCTGAATACACTGGGTTTTTGGGCGGACAGCGCGGGGGCGCTTTCCACCTGTGTTTCCACCCTGATCTGCTCCTGATTCGCGAACATGAGCAGTCCAACGGAGGAAGCAAACTGGGGCTTGCGTGCCAGATCAAACTCTCCCTGCGGAACATTGGGAATGCCGATGGCGGTGCGAAGCTGGAACACTTCTTCCACGTAAGCGCGGATATGGGACATCTGGGAGGTTCCTCCCGTGAGGATGATCTCAAAGTGGTCCTTGATCTCCACCTCGGCCTGTTCCATGCGGGACATGACCATGGTGAGAATTTCGTCGATGCGGGCGCCCATGATGGCCGCCACGTCGTGGTAGGAGATTTCCCACCGGCTGAACCCGGCCTGCTGGAGCTCGGAGATGGGCTGCTCCTCTTCGGCGATGTACATGGTGTTTGCGCAGCCGTACTGGAGCTTGATGTTCTCGGCTTCATGGGCAAGGCAGTGGAGCCCCTGGGCCAGATCGCTGGTGATGTAGTCACCACCCGCGGGGATAACGTCGAAATAGGTGATTTTGTTGCCTTCATGCACGGTAACATCGGTGGTGCCCGCACCCATGTCAATGACGATGGTTCCCAAAAATGCGGAGCGGGGGTTGGTCACTGCCAGGGCGGTGGCCAGGGGTGTGAAGATAATCTCCACAGGGATGAGGCCCACTTCGGCGCAGACCCGCTGCACGGCGTCGATGGAGCTTCTGGGGATGGTGACAATCTTGGCATCCACGTCAAGGCGCACGGAGCGATGTCCCTCGGGTGAGGTGACCGCTTTTTTGTCCACGTAGTAGCGTGTGGGCAGGACATGCAGGATCGCTTCGTAGGGCTGCAGAGGGATCGCCTCGGCGGCTTTGTGGACGGCCATGATGTCGAGCCTGGTCACGTGGTCTTCCACGGGGACCATGGCGCTGTTCATGTGTACGGCGATGGAAGGGTCGCTGATGCCAACGTGGATTTCCTCAACCTGAAAACCCAGTATGGCTTCGACGTCTTCCATGAGACCGCGGAGAGATTTTGCCACTTCCTGCACGTTGGTGATGCGGCCCTGCTCTATCCCTTTTGTGGCGGTGTGAACCGTCCCCATAAGGCAACGAAGCTTGCCGTTTACCACCTGGCCTATGGAAATGGTCAGTTTGCTGGTACCAATATCCAGGGCTGCGATAAATTCCGCGGTGTCTTCCAGATCCAGATTAGCGTCCATCTGTTCAAAGCTGTGCATCAAAGAATCTCCTCATGCCGATTTGATTACCAACAAGGTTTACCCCAGGATTGGGCCCTTGGCGATTTTTCATCATGACTTGCCGTTAGTGGATTGAAGATACTTGAGATTTTCCCTTTTTAGGGGGGGTGTGGAGCGGCCGTTTTTTCCGGAGGGAAGCCTTGGCGAGTTTTCGGTTAATGCTTTTTGATTTCTTTAGCTTGGGTGCCGCAGAATGCTTTGACGCGGTGAGTCTTTTGCCCGCCTGGCCGGTGGCATTTTTTTTCTCAATTTTTGCATTTTCCGGGGTGGACTCCAGGGCAGGGGAGGGGAGGACACGGGGAATGCACACGATGCGGTCGGGATTTTCCCTGTTATCCATGTACACTTCGCTGAACTGGTCCAGTTTCTGATCCACCCCGCCCAGGAAGCTGTCGAGGGTAGCGACCAGGGTGGTAAAACGCAGGATGTCCAGGTGGATCGCCGTGCCGGATTTTTTGAGGAAGAGGGTGATCATGTCCCCCTGGAGGTACAGCTCGCTGATGGCCGGGCGCTGGGGGTTCTTCTGGTATGATGCGAACAGCTCCAGTGCCCTCTGGAGGCGGCGACGCGTGGCATGGGGGTCTTTGAGGTACTGGCTCCTCGGGATTCCCGTGATGATGACCTTTCCCTGAAGCTCCGAGGGGAGGGCCCGCTTGAAGACCTCACCGTGCTGGTTGACCAGGTAGAAGGGCGTCTGGGCGCAGGGTTCGCCCCGCTTGCAGTTGAGTGCCTTCTGGGAGAAGAGGACCGCCGCCCGCGCCTCGTGTTCGGTGATGTGGATCCGCAGTTTGTCGGGGAGGACGCGCGAGACGGCCGCCGCAAGCACCCAGGGGTGTTTCTTCAGGCGTTTTGCGATGTGCCCGGGGCTGGCCCTGAAGATGTTGATCCCCGGCTTGAGCCCCGCCAGGCGGATGAGCTCCTGGCGCTCCAGGTGGACCGTGGGGGAGAACTCCACCTTTTTTATGGCAAAGTGGGGTGACGAGAAGAGGTAGGTCAC
>JAHJLU010000722.1 GCA_018821745.1 Myxococcota bacterium
CAGGCCGTTTAGCTTTGGCATCTTGTAGTCCGAGAGGATGACCTTGAAGCTCTTGTCACGGGTGATCGCGTCCACCGCCTCGAACCCCGACTGCTTGGTTACAACGTCATAGTCGTGGACAAGGTTTCGCCTCAGGGAATCCAGAATGGAAACATCGTCATCCACTATCAGTATTCTGCTCTTTTTCATCAAACCTCCGCTGGCTGCCGTTTTTTACCAACCTCTCAGGCGATGCACCCTGACATCCCGTTGAAAAACACTCCATGGGTTCTCGGGTTTTGCCTATGCGACTAGTATGCGGAAGTGGTGGAGAAAATCAAGGGCCAAATTATGGTGTTGCGTATTTGTAGTGTGATCTGGCATGTAAGTATTGGTAAATAATATCGTAAGTAGAAAGATGTAATTCAGCTTGAAAAGAAGCTGCAATGGGGCACAATGATCGAAAAGGAAAAATCTAAGAAGCATACCCCCATGAGAAAACCCGCAACTGCACCGCCACGTTATAGCCTCGGAATGACACGCGTTGTTCTTGTTAATATAGTTATATCAATACTATTAGCGTTTGTGTTGTTGCAATATGGCAGGATAAGTGCAGGCCCATTTCACTTCCATTATACAACGAATTTTTTCGTGGCACTGTTTTCTGTCTTTGTTGGAATTATAAATTGTACGCGGTATCTTGAGGCTGGCAAAAAGGAGGCACTCGCCCTCTCTGTGGGGTTTACCACGGGCGGATTGATGTTTTTGCTGGTGTTTTGCAATTACTGTTACATGGGCCACTTCAGGTCCACCCTGATACCCCCGTGGGGGGAGGGATCACTCCGGGCTGGCGGCGTATCGATAATTGCTGTGGGCGTTTGGTTGGCATACAGTAACGTTCTACACAAGAAAGTCATGGGACGGCCCTCCTGGGGTCCTCTCCTCAGCCTGATCCTGTTTCTTGCCATCGTTATTCCCGGTGGACTTTACGCTTTGCTGCGGGTTGCGCTGCCTCACTTGAAAGGCAGCGTGGAGTATCAACTCGCCTCAATCCCCGTGATGGTGGTGTGCGGGTCTGGTCTCTTTGCAGCGGTCAGGGCCTGGCGCAGGGGAAGGGCACAGGGGCCTGCTGTCTCCGGAATTGTCGCCCTCCTGCTCCTCTCTGGAGCGCCCCTGATTCTGGCAGCCGGTGATCGTGCAGCGGGCACAGCCCTCGCGGGGTATTGGCTGGTGATGACCGCAGTTTTAATTCAGTTTTTCCATGGGTTACCGGTTGCTCAACAGGGGAAATTCCATGGGCCTGCAGTGCCGGTCG
Organism: Myxococcota bacterium; assembly: GCA_018821745.1. GTDB lineage: Bacteria > Myxococcota_A > Polyangia > HGW-17 > HGW-17 > SZUA-580. Next base: position 1,295 of record JAHJLU010000722.1, read on the forward strand.
CACCCGTGGACAATAAAAAACTGAAGTCCCACAGTGATGCACTCTTCCAGGCCTATATCCGATCCTCCCAGGTTGCGGTGCTCATCCATCGGGGAGACAAGTGGATCTTCTGCAATGAGGCGGCCGCACTGTTGACCGGGTATTCCGCCAATGAACTCAAGGCGCTCTATTTCTGGGAGATCGTCCCTCCCGAGAGCGCGCCCCGCATGAAAAGTGCCCGTAAAAAGATGCTCAACGGGCTGGAACTGTTCGACAAACACGCGGTGAGAATTCTCACGAAAAATGGAGATGAGCGGTGGGCGGATGTGCGGGTGGAGGTGATTCAGTACCGCAAGGAGGTGTCATACATGGTGACTGCCATTGATATGACAGAGCTAAAGCTGGCGGAGAACGCGATCCAGTCGGCCTATGTGGATCTCGAGGAGCAGGTGCGTGAACGGACCAGCGATCTGGAGGAGGCGAATCTGCGGTTGAAACTGCAGGCACGGGGCCTCGATCAGCTCAAGGACGCGGTCATCATCACCGACGCCGATAAAATGATCCTGTACTGTAATGAAGGGTTTCAGCGGATCACCGGATACACCTGCACCGAGGTCATCGGGAGCATGCAGGCCATATTCACCGGGCAGCTCTGCTCCAAGGAGGTCTACCTGGAGATGCTTGCAAAACTCGACCAGGGCCTCCCATGGAAGGGGACGGTGATCAACAGGCGCCGGTCAAAGACCCTCTACATCGAAGAGACCACCATCTCCCCCGTGAGTTTCGAAGAGGGTGAGGTGACCCATTATATTTCGGTTTTGCGTGACGTGAGTACCCAGGTGGCCATGGAGAAGCGGCTGGTTCAGTCCCAGAAACTGCAGACCATGGGGCAGCTTGCCTCGGGGGTTGCCCACGAGGTGAACACACCGGTGCAGTTCATTGGCGACAATATCCACTTTCTGGAGAATTCCTTTGATCAGATCCTGTGGCTCCTGACCTCTATTCAGATCCTGGGGACACCCACGGATGATCTTGCCACAGCGGAGGAGCGCATCAATGCAATCTCCAGGGAGATCTACAAAATCAACCTGGAATACTACATGTCCGAGATCCCCCTGGCCATCGCCCAGTCCCGGGATGGCATCGAGCGGGTGGCTGGAATTGTGCGCTCCATTCTCAATTTTACCCACCCGGGGATGCAGACCCAGGAACGCACGGATATCAACCAGCTGGTGGAGGACACAATCACCGTGGCGAGACACGAGTATATTCACTACGCCACCCTCCTGACGGATCTCTGTCCCAATCTGCCCCTCGTGGTCTGCCATCCCGGCGAGATCGGGCAGGTCATCCTGAACCTGGTGGTAAACAGCGCCCAGTCCATTAAGAGCAAAATGGAGAAGACGGAGAAGATGGGGATCATCGAGCTGTTGACCAGGGAGGTGGCCGAGGGCGTTGAGATTGTGGTCTCGGACACGGGGACGGGGATCCCGAAGAACATCCAGGAGCAGGTCTTTGAACCCTTCTTTACAACCAAGCAGCTGGGCAAGGGTACGGGGCAGGGGCTCTTCATGGTCCACACCATGGTGACCAAACACGGGGGAAAGGTGTGGTTCGAGTCCTCCCATGACAAGGGGACCACCTTTCATGTTCTCCTCCCTCTGCGCCCCGATCGAAGCCAGAGCGAGCCACTCGCCGCCGCTGGAACATAAGATTTGGGGCAATCAACTTTAGTGAAATCGAAGGATTCTCAGGGGGTCTGTGTGGTGAGCCTAAAGAGCAGATCATCGAGGTGTTTGCCCATACGGCTGAAGGCGATGTAGGTGAGGGTTCCTGAGAAAATCCCGCCTATGACGGGGACGACTCGGGCGAGGGCTTTTGTGAGGCTGTCACGTGCTACGGTGTGCCCCATCCACTGCTCCAGGTCCCGGGCGTTTTCCGCGAGGCCGGCGGCCTCGAGGAGCTCTGCCGCACCGAGACCTTTTTGGGAGACCAGGGTTTTGTGGAGCTCCACGAGCAGATCATCGGCACGGTCCGAGCCGAACATGGAGGCCATGAACACCGTGATGAGCAGCCTGGTTTGTTCGTCGGCTTCCTCACTGGAGCCGTCCGTACCAAGCAGTGGTGGCCAGCCATAGAGGAGAGTGAGTTTCTGACTCACCTTGAGGAGGTGCCAGAAGAACTGGGCAAGATCCGCCGGGACTGCGCCCACGATGGCGATGCCACCGGGGAGCCCTGTGACCAGTGAGAGGGCTGTCACGCCACGGCGATGGGCCCTGACGGTGCGTTCCGCGATGCGCTTGAGGGTCCTTGGTTCCAGGCCCGAGACCAGAGGGGAGGACTCGATGGCCGCGTTGACAGACTCGTCGCTGGTGAACGGGGAGAGCACTTTATTGAACCATTCGTGCTTTGATACCCTCACCGAAGGGAGTTTCAGAGCCTTTTGCAGGATTGCTCTCCAGGTTATCATTTCTTGGGATGCGTTCATAGGGGTACCCTCACATTCAGGATTCTTGACCGTTTGATCCGATCTAGCAGAGTTTTCGCCTCTTGGCCAACAAAACCCCGTGCCGTCACTCCAATTCCTTCGCAATTTGCCCCTTTCCGTGATATGAAAGTGCTACCCATGATTGTTATTAAACGGTTGTTTTCCGAGGAGGCCCGGGTCCATGAGTGAAAAGGATACTCTCATTCTAATCAATGCGGTTCCATGCGTGGTGGGAGCGCTCTTTGTGGCGGTGCGATTTTTTTACCAGGCCTTCGTGCTGAAAATCAACGCCGATGCCTTCAATGCGCAGATCACCAAACTGGTGACCGCCAACAACACAGACCGGGCAATCAAGTTATGCGGCGCCGCACCCAGCGCCTTGCTGTCACTGGTCACAGTGAAGCTTCTGAAGGAGTCACAGGAAAAATATTTTGATACGGGCACGTTCCGGGAAGAATCCGGGCGTATTATCGACGGCGCGACGGGCCGCTTCGCCCTCATGAATTTTGTGGGGCTCTCGGGGATGGCCATCTCCACCTACCTGTTTTACCGGTCGGGGACCATGCACCACAAGGCCTTCCTTATCCCCTTGGGGATAAACGCGTACCTGAACCTCTCCACCTTCGTGGGTGCCCGGGCTCTGAAAATCACGGTAACCAGAACCATTGAGGCCCTGCTCAATACCATGGAGAAGTTGCATCGCATTGGAGGAGATCACGAGGAGCGGCATAAATCTCCAAGGAAAGAGCGACCGATCATCGCAGTGTCGGGCGTGACTCCCCGTGTGAGCGCTGCTTTTGGCGATCAGGTGCTGGAGTTTGGATCCGATGAAGATAATGACTCCGCGACGAGCGGCCGATCTGGGAGCCATAATGAAGGCCAATCCTTATCCAAAGGGAGTACCGGTGCTGGATCACCGGTGGTGTGCAGTTTCTGTGGTGTCCCAAAAACTTTGAAGGCTGGATATGAAGGCTCCCTCACGCCTTACAACATCGATGAGTGGGTGGAGGGCCCCTGCGGGGAGTGTGGAGGTGAGCTGTTTCGTATTCCCTGATGCCCCGGCACCTTCTCATGGGTGCTGTTCTTTTTCCACACAGGCAAAAAAACTGGTAGAAGGTTTCCCGGAGGTGCCCATTGTTAGCCTGGGAATTCGTTGAGAGCGCGCCCTTAAAGGGTGGTGGATACATGGAACTCATGCGTCGGGGCAAGGAAATGGTCATCCGGGTCGAGGGCCGGGAGCTCATGGGCACCCACGTCCACGGATCCGAAGATGCCCTGGCGGATATCGCCTGTGACTACCTCAGGGACGACGCGCCCGAACTCAATATCTCCATGCTCATCGGGGGTCTGGGGATAGGGTTTACGCTGGCGGCGGCGCTGCGTCGTGTGGGTCCTGCCTCCCGGGTCGTTGTGGCGGAGCTCATGGAGGCTGTGGGCCGGTGGAACCGCGGACCCCTGGGGGAGGCGGCGGGTCACCCCCTTGAAGATGAACGGGCGCTGCTGGTTATTGATGACGTGGCCAACCTCATCCGCCAGCCGGTGGAGCCCTACGATACCATCCTGCTGGATGTGGACAATGGCCCCCACGGGATTACCCAGGAGTCCAATAACTGGCTCTACAGTCCCATGGGGCTCAAGGCTTCCTTTGACGCCCTTCGCCCCGGGGGCGTGCTGGGTGTCTGGTCTGCCGCCGATGATCGGAACTTCTCACGCCGTCTGGAGCGGGCCGGTTTTCTGGTGAAGGTGCACCAGGTCAGGGCCCGGGGCGCCAAGGGGGGACCCAAACACACCATCTGGATGGCCCGTCGCTGATTGCCCTGAAAAATGTTTTGCAGGGAGGGGTGTTATTCTTTGATGCTGAGGGTCGAGTCAAGGGCGACCTGGGTCATGGCTCGGACGCCAAGGGAGATGATCTCGGCGGGGGCCCGGACGCCCTGGGGGATATTGTCGGAGACCGTGAGCAGTGCCGCCGCTCGCTTGCGGTAGCGGGCAGCCAGGGCAAAAATGAGGGAGGTCTCCATCTCGAGGGCCAGGACTCCCATGGCCCGGCAGCGTTCCGATATGGTTGCGTCGGGGTGGTAGAAGAGATCCATGGTTCCCACAGTCCCCACCTTGTACTGGAGGCTCTTGTTCTGTGCCGCTGTAACCAGGTTCTGCATGAGATCGTAGTCGGGGGAGGGCGCGTAGCCTTCGAACTGTGCGATCTCGTTGGTTGTGCTGTTGAGAACGCAGGCGGAGATGGGGATAATGAGCTGGCCCAGGGTCAGGTTGCCATGGAGATCGCCACAGGTGCCGATGCGGATGAAGTTCTGGGCGCCCAGCTCGATGAGCTCCTTGATAACAATCGCAGCGCTGGGGGCTCCCATCCCCGTGGTCTGAACGGATATGCGGTTGCCCCTGTAAAACCCGGTGTAGCCGTGAAGGAGGCGGTAGCTGTTGTATTGAACCGGCTCCTCGAGGAAATTCTCCGCGATAAAGGTGGCGCGCTCGGGATCGCCGGGGAGCAGGACCGTGGGGGCAATGTCTCCCGATTTCGCTTTGATATGGATGGGCATGGGCACCTCGTGTGGATAATGAGAATATCTCGCACAATCACTGCCCGTATATGGTACTCTGATTTCTCTTTGCTGTTAAGGAGGAAATATGAAAACCTTCGGATATTTTACATCTCTACCCCTCGGCAATCCCGACAGTCTCATGGAACTCGACGTGCCCGAGCCCACCCCCTCGGGTCAGGATCTCCTCGTGGAGGTAGAGGCGGTCTCGGTAAACCCCATTGACGTGAAAGTGCGGAACCGGCGCGCCGCCGCGGACGGAGTGCCCGTGGTTCTGGGCTGGGACGCCGTGGGCTGGGTACGCGACACGGGGGAGGCCGCCACAGGATTTCA